>JAHFUH010000430.1 GCA_023265215.1 Acidobacteriota bacterium | reverse complement strand
ATGCTCCAGGTGTTTTTTGACAAGGCAACTATCCGCGGCGCGAATCACCGCGGACGTATATTCTTTAGGAAAATCCGGAGGGATCTGGATTTCCACTGAAATTTTGCTAACCATCTTGGTTTTGGGATCCTGCTCCGCCTTCTGAATCACCTTGATCCCATCCATCGGAATTCCCCGCGCTTTGCAGAAGCCGTAAACATAATATCCCGCGCAGGTGGCCAATGAAGCCAGGAATACACTAAAAGGGCTGGGTGCAGAATTATCGCCGCCTGATTCTTTGGGCTGGTCGGTGCGGACTGTTAATGAACCTATGCAAGCATCTACCCGTGTTCCTCCCGGGAAATCGACTGTAATATCCATTTCAAAAAGCCTTTCTATGTATGACCGTTTCGGTTTCCAGCTCAGACTTTTAGCTGGGAACCGGGAACACTTATATATCGAGCGCACGGCTCATTATTGCAGGCTTCAGCCTCCGCTGGGTGCGCAATTTGCCTTGTTGGCGGCGACGCTTTTTGAAGACGATGAGGATGCAAAAGTGGAAAACTTTTCTTCAATCCTGCGACTTCTGCAAACAGGACACATCACTTCCGAAGTCTGCGAAGTTTTTAGTATCAGTTTTTCAAAATCATGGCAACAATCAAGGCACTTAAATTCATACAAAGGCATAAATTTCTCCCGGGATGTTTTATTTTAACATCGAAAAATAAAATGTCAGAGCAGGAGAAAGCCCCCAGACAGTTTCGAGTATTTCGACATGATTTATAGAATTCTGATGTCGCTTTCGCGCAGCCAACCGGTCCAGCCATTGGGGAGACTGATCTGGCGCCATCCATTGCTCGAATCATGCACTCGGATCTTGAGCCCTTCGTGAATCGTGAACACCGTAATGTTTTCGAATCCCGGCCCGCTGCGCACATCCGCTTTTTGTTCTATTACCACCGCTTGCTTCCTGTAATCACGGTCATATGTTTTCCACAAGAACGAACACCCGAATAAAACGAACAAAATTCCGATCATCAGGGATCCGATCAGTGCCCGGAACGCAAAACAGTTGTTCGCCAGAAGATAAAATGCAAGCAGGCTATTGGCTATGAAAAATAGAACAATAGTCAGCCACCCTGCCTGTGTCGTAGTGAGAAGCCCGAGAGCGCCGTTCAGAACTCTCAATGGGAAAGGATCTGTTGCGGACTCGACCCGGTCTACAATCAGGAGATTGGCCAGTTCGAGATTCTCGCGCACATCGCTGTCACCTTGCGATTTTTGAAGTGCCTTCTCCCAGTAATAAATTGCATCGCCCAGCCGTTTTTGCTTATAGCAGGCATTTCCAAGGTTGAAGTAGAGCGGACTGCTCTCCACTCCTGATGCCAGAATTTGAAGATAATATTGCTCTGCCGGAGCGTAGATGCCCTTCTGGTATTCGGCATTGGCCTTAGAGAATAGTCCGGCCATCTGATCCTGATTGGGAAGCTCGCGTGACTGAACAGATCCAGCCAGGAACGAAAACAAAAAAAGCATCCAAAATAATCGCGTTGTTCTCATGCTGTGATACCCGGTTCACTTCCCTCGCCAGGACGGGTGGATGTACTTGCTTTTTCCAAAGAGTCAATATTGGTTCGGATGCGAACACTCAAGCTTTTCATTTTTTCAGAAGATTGAGCCGCACTGACGAATCGGCCGAAATCGCACTCCCGTAGGCAAGCCTTCGTTTCCTCCATGATCTCAGGAGGAACTGAAATCCTCGATAGAGCGCGGTCCAGGTTATCTACCGTCAGCTCTATTTCCGCTAACTCAAATTTGTCGGCCAGGTATCCCGATAACGCCGAAGCCGCAAAATCGTAAAAATTGCGAGCCGCCAGCTTCTCTTGTTTCTCGGCAGTCTTAAGATTATTGAGTGCTTTTTTTCTGGCATTCCGGCCGCGAACCAAATTCATATTTTCAGCAAGGCGGGATTGTTGCCTTACGTACCAAAAGGCTCCTGCATTGAACAGCAGAGGGACGGCGATGATCAGGTACAGCCAGGATTTTCGGTAGAAAGGTTCCTCATCTTTTATTTCGAATTTGCCTGCGGACAACTTAATGAAGTTAATATCCGTTCCCCGACGCGTCACTTCCTGCTTGTCGCTTCCGGAAAGGCTTGAAATAGAAGACGTGCCATCCGTTCCCCGGACTACATCGAGAGTTACGGGAGCCGTAGCAACTGTCTCGTATTTATCTTTTTCGGCATTGAAATAGGAGAAGGAAAGTGAAGGAATCGTTTGACTGCCCGGGTTCTTGGGAACAATGACGTACTCCCAGGTTTTATCTCCGCCTATCTGGTCCTGCTCCAATGGATGTACATTGTCGGCGCGTTTCGATGAATAAATTGTGAAATCAGGAAAGGCCGGGAGCGAAATATCCGGGATCATTTTCAGATTGCCCCGTCCTTCCAGCTTGACGTGCAGCGCAACTGCTTCTCCTGCCGCAACTTTCTTTTTATCTATATCCATGTTCAGCGTATAGGATCCAACGGCATTGCTGAAATCAGCAGGCCGCCCTTCTTCGGGGAGCGGTTTAGCTTCCAGGGAAAGCTCCTGCGTCTTGCGATAGATGGTTTCCGCACGGTTGAACATGCCCAAAAAACCGCCGGACGTCGCGGCTGAAATCGCGAAGGTGCTCGGCGGAATTTGGAGGCGGCCTGTTTTATTGGCGAAAAGCGCCTGCTTCTTGATTGTAAACGCCTGGTATTCCCGGCCGTTGATGACCTGCCGGGTTGCTTTGGGATTTTTATCAATCTGGATATCTTCCACCCAGAAACCTGAGAGAGGCGGATTTTCCTGGAACTGAATTCCTGTAATCTGTACTTGTGTATAAAGCCGGTAGGTAAGCGTTACCTGCTGACCCGGGTAGGCGGAATTTTTGTCGAGCTCAGACCTTACAATTATCGCATCCCCTATGGACTGTTGGGTCGGCGGGTTATCATCTTCAAAAGGATCGAAAGGCGAGAATTGTCTTTGGGGTTGAGGATTGCGCAGCGCCGGAGCGGATGTGACCCGGACCTGGATCGGTTGGGTTTTGTAAATCTTGCCTGCAACCGGCACCTCCACTGGATCAATGGTGAACTGGCCTTCTCTTTCGGGAATCAGAATGTAGGCGAAGCTTGTGCTGTTGCTTGTCCTGCCGTTAATCCATTGAAACTGCGTGCCGACGCTAGGTCCCGAAACTACCTTAAAACCCTGAGGACGAAGAGAGCCCGGCGGTTTCGCATCCCCGCTGTCTTTGCCGGAGACCGTTATTGTGAATCGGAGTTGGTCCTGCACGCCGATGGAATCGCTGCTGACGGAAGCTGTGGCCTGGGTGTCCTGCCCGAAAGCGCACAGCGCTGAAAGCATCAATCCCAGGATCAAAATAAAAATTGATTTACTCATTTTCATAGAATTAATGCCGCGACAAACCCCTTGGATTGCGGGCTTCCCCGCAATTACTTCAGCATTGCCGGCCGGGCTGAATTCATACCGCCGCTACGCGGCTTCCATATTAATCTTAACAAGGATCGATGCGCTTCGTCGGGCGGTATGCCCTCGCTCCTCTACCAGTCTTTTCCCCCGGCTTGCTGCCGGGCCCGGCGCTCAAGAACTTTCCGCTGCTCGTTCAATTCCTGGTTTTGCACAGCATCCAGAATCTGCAGAGCTCTGTCTTTGCCGACTGTGCTCTCACGACGGGGTGCCTGTGCCATATCCTGTTTTGCGGGCTCCTTCTGTTCCTTCCGGTTTTGTCCGGCAGTGTCGCGCTTCTGATTTTGCGTCTCCTGCCGGTCTTTATTTCCGGAAGGATTCTGAGTCTGGCCGGAATTTTTGTCCTGCTTCCCGGAATCTGAGTTCTTTTTCGATTCCTGCTCCTTCTGTTCCTTCAGTTTCAACAAAGCCAGTTCCAAATTGTGCTTTGCATCTTTATCGGCCGGATTCAGCTTCAAGGCCTGAATGAATGCGTCGGCCGAATCCTTGAATTTTTCCATGGCAAACAGTGCATTCCCCGCATTGTACCAGCTATTTTCTTTTGCGGTCTTATCTCCCTTTTCGATTGCCTGGTTTAAAGCCTGGATTGCCTGGTCATATCTCTTTTGCCGGATTAAGGAGTTGCCCAAATTATAAAGGATGGTCGAGTTGCCTGGATTGTTCACCTGGGCATCCAGGTATTCCTTTTCGGCATCCGCATACCTGCCCTGAGTGTAGAATTGGTTCCCCTTCCTGTTTTTCGATGCCAGCGATTCCGCCCGCGAAATCGGCAAACCGGCAAAGCCTATCAGGGCAAAAAATAACAATCTCATCCGCAGACTGCGCATTGAGAATTCCTACCGTTTCTTGAGGTTAAGCCTGTCAGTCCACATCGCTCCGGGTTTGCGCCTTTCGGACAACCAGCATTCCGCTGCTAGAAAAACAAAGGCTAGAGTCAAAGGATATTGAAAGCGGTCCTCAAAATTCTGCTGCAGCCGGGATTCAAGCTCCTTTTTTTCCAGTCCGGAAATATCCTTATAAAGCGCATCCATTTCATTCCCCGAATTTGTTGCCCTGAAATAGCGGCCGCCTGTCTGGTCTGCGATCTCAGCCAAAGATCGTTCATCCAGAGCACTGATCACAACCTGTCCGCCGGGGTCCTTTCGATATTCCAATACATCCCCTTTGGCATCATGGATCGGGATGGGCTTTCCCTTGGGGGTGCCGATCCCCACCGCATAGATGATGACACCGGCATCTTTAGCCTTTTGTACCGCCTTGTCCACCTGCCCCTCCAAATCCTCTCCATCCGTGAAGAGGATCATAACCTTATACTTTCTTTCCTTTGCCACGAATGCTGAAGTAGCCGTATCGATGGCGGAAGCCAGCGATGTTCCCGGCTCAGGAACCATTCCCGAATTCGCAACATCCAAAAAGAGGTTTACCGCGCCGTGATCCAGCGTCAGAGGGCATTGGACTACGGCAGCCCCGGAAAAACCGACCAAGCCGATTCGGTCTCCTTCGGATTTGTCCAGCAGGCTTCGGATTTCGCTTTTGGCCTTCTCCAGGCGGTTTGGCGCCACGTCCTCTGTGTTCATGCTGTAGGAAGTGTCGAGTGCTGCGAATATATCGACTCCATGGCGAT
>JAHFUH010000053.1 GCA_023265215.1 Acidobacteriota bacterium | reverse complement strand
TCCATAGAAGGCTGGCCGAAACGGAAATGTGCCTCCCTTACACCATTGAAAAACTGCGCAGGACCGTAAAGGAACTGGCAGTTTCGCATCAGCAGCTTGTCAGCACCCAGGAAGCTCTCATGCACTCGGAGCGACTCGCGAGTATGGGTCAGCTCGCCGCGGGCGTCGCACACGAGGTCAATAATCCGCTTGGCATCGTATTGATGCATTCGCACATGCTGCTCGAGCAGGCTGAAAAACTCCCGGAATGGCGCGAAGATCTCGACATGATCGTGGAACAGGCGGACCGGTGCAAAAAGATCGTGATGAGGCTCCTGCATTTTGCCCGGCAAAACAAGGCCGTGCTCCGGACTATCGACCTTTATAAGCTGGTTCAACACGCCGTCAAGACATATCCTTTCCCCTCAAGCATTACACCACTGGTGGAAACCAAGACCAAAAACCCCAAAGCGGATCTGGATCCGGACCAGATCAACCAGGTCATCACAAACCTATTCAGCAACGCCTGCGATGCAATGCCGGAAGGCGGCGCACTCACCATTACCATAGACGGAAACGAGGAGCAGGTCTGGTTCTCAGTTCGAGACACAGGAATCGGAATCTCCAAAGAAAACCTCACGAAGATATTTGAACCTTTTTTCACTACCAAACAGATCGGAAAAGGAACAGGACTCGGGCTGGCCGTCACTTACGGCATTGTCAAAATGCATAGAGGAGATATTGCCGCATCGTCCAACAACGATCCGGCGGCAGGCCCGACAGGAACAACATTTACAGTCAAACTTCCCCGGAAATCCCGGGACGAATAGTAATTCACAAATCAAGGAGAATGCCATGGCACACATACTATTGGTAGACGATGACCAGGACTTGATCGAAATGAACAAAACTGCGCTGACCAAACATGGCCATAAAATCTCCGCCGCCTATTCGGCGGAGGAGGCCCGGAAAGTGGCCAAAGATAATCCGCCCGACCTTGCAGTGCTGGATGTCATGATGGAAGATAAAACAGCCGGGTTCGAGCTTGCCAGGCGCTTGCATGAGCAGACGCCAAATCTGCCGATGATAATGCTGACCGGGATTCGCAAGGAAATGAACCTTAATTACAGTTTTGCGCCCGACGAAACATGGTTGCCGGTGACAAAATTCCTGGAGAAGCCTGTAAATCCGCGCGTTCTGGCAGACGAGGTGGACAAACTCCTGGCAGGAAAATCTTAATCCGAGGGTCGAAGTGGACATCCTAAACGTTCTCGTGGTTGATGACGAGTATGGAATGAGGCGGGGCGCTGAGCGGGCGCTGCGGGATATTGTTCTGCATCTTCCTGATATCAACGGCGAAGTCCGGTTTGAAATCAGGACTGCGGCCACAGGCAAAGAACTGGAAGAAAAACTGGCAGCAGGCCCGACAGACATTTTGCTGCTCGATCACAAATTGCCGGACATTACGGGACTCGAAATACTGGACCGTATCGGCAAAAGTTCGCTCGACCTCTTGACCATCATGATTACCGCCTATGCATCCCTGGAGACTGCCGTCAGCGCCACTCGCCGGGGAGCCTACGATTTTCTGGCAAAGCCGTTTACGCCCGAAGAATTGCGCGGTGCCGTGCGCAAAGCCGCACGGCACCTTCTTCTGCAGCGGCAAGCGCGACGGCTGGCAGAGGAAAAACGGCAGGTTCGCTTTCAATTCACCTCTGTCCTGGCTCACGAAATGAAATCCCCGATTTCCGCAATCGAGGGCTATCTGCAAATGGTCAAAGAGCGCTCGATCGGAAACAGCCTCGAATCCTACGACCACATGCTGGATCGCTGCCTCATCCGGATTGAAGGCATGCGCAAATTAATTGCCGACTTGCTGGACCTGACCTCTATCGAATCCGGGCAAAGACAGCGATCCTTGGCGACGGTCGATCTGGCCGATGTGGTTCGAGGGACCGTCGAGAATGTAAAAGGTGAAGCGCAAAAACGCGACATTTCAATCGATCTGGAAGTCCCTGACGGGTTGATGCTGCAGGCGGACCGGACTGAAATTGAAATGATCTTGAACAATCTCGTTTCCAATGCCGTCAAGTACAACCGCGATCATGGCGGCGTCCGGGTTTCGGCAAGCTTTATAGGAGATGAGATTCAGATACAGGTTCAAGACACAGGGATCGGCATGACCCCGGAAGAAAGCATACGGCTGTTCAACGATTTTTCGCGTATCAAAAACGATAAAACACGCCACATCCTTGGAAGCGGACTGGGCCTTTCGACAGTAAAGAAATTGGCAATGCTTTACGAAGGCGATGTCACGGTCAAAAGCCAACCGGATGTAGGCAGTACTTTCACGGTCCGGCTGAAAAACCAGCCGTCAGTTGCAAACGCTCAGCAATCAACCGGATCCAATGCCGTTCTTATTTTTTCTTAAAAACGTTCAACGTTCAGAGTTCCCGGTTCACGGCTAAAAACAGAAACCTGGAAACGGGAAACACTGAACGTGGAACCTCGGAGGAAGACATGGCTGGCTTGCCGGCAATGAAAAACAGCGACGACGCCGTCGACTTCATCAACGACGCGTACTTAAATAAATTGCTCAATGGTCCGAGTCCCGAACCGGGACTGGTCAGAGAAATAATATCCAAGAGTCTTGATAAACAGCCCCTCAGCGTCGAGGAAACCGCCGTTCTCCTGCGAGCCAATGAAACGGAGCTGGTTGAAAGCATTTTCCAGACCGCCAGGGCTTTGAAAGAAACCGTTTACGGCAACCGGATCGTTCTCTTCGCTCCGCTTTACGTCGGCAATTACTGCATCAATGAGTGCTCTTACTGCGGATTTCAATGCAAAAACAGCCTGGCCGTGCGCCGCACGCTGACGCAAGCCGAGCTTAAAGAACAGGTATTGGCACTGGAAGCCGCCGGACACAAACGACTGATTCTGGTATTTGGTGAGCACGCGAAATATGACGCAGATTTCATCGCAGAGCAGGTGCGAACCGTTTACTCAACCCGCAGCGGGCATGGTGAAATACGGCGAGTGAACATCAATGCCGCGCCCATGGACCTCGAGGGATATCGAATCATAAAAGCTGCAGGAATCGGCACCTATCAGATTTTCCAGGAAACCTATCATCATGAAACTTACGCCCGCCTGCACCCCAGTCACACGAGAAAAGGAAATTACCTGTATCGCCTCGATGGTTTGAGCCGGGCGTTGGAAGCCGGGTGCGATGACGTTGGAATAGGTGTTCTGTTTGGGCTGCACGATTGGCGCTTCGAGGTGCTGGCGCTTGTGGCACATGCCGTTCACCTGAAAGAACGATATGGCGTGGGGCCGCATACAATCAGCTTCCCACGGCTGCGCCCCGCATCCGGAGCTCCGCTCCCAAACCTTTCCGCGGCAACTGATGCGGATTTCAAAAAAGTGATAGCGATCCTGCGGCTCGCGGTTCCGTACACCGGCCTTATCCTCACAGCGCGTGAAAACGCCGACCTCCGGCGGGAACTCATGAGTTTCGGAGTGTCCCAAATCGATGCGGGAAGCCGCATTGAAATCGGAGGGTATACTCTGGGGCAAAATCAGGTCGTAGACCGGGAACAATTCGAACTCGGCGACACACGTTCGCTCGACAGCGTAATTCGCGAGCTGTTGCAGGACGGATATCTGCCAAGCTTTTGCACCGCCTGTTATCGCCTCGGGCGCACAGGCGAGCATTTTATGGAATTCGCCATTCCCGGTTTCATCAAGCGATACTGTACACCCAACGCTTTGGCTACCCTGACAGAGTACCTGGTGGATTATGCATCGCCGGAAACGCGCCAGGCCGGACAGGAGTTGATCGAGAAAGAACTTGCAAAGCTTCAAGACAGTCCAACAAAATCCGAACTCGAAAAACGGCTTCGGCAAATCGAAGAAACCGATAAGCGCGACCTCTACTTCTAAAAGGTACAGGGTTCCCAGTTCAGCGTTCCCTGCTGAAAACTGGGAACTGGAAACCCTGAACGGGAACCCTTTTTATGCGGACAGAACATGATTTGCTGGGAATGCGTAGCGTGCCGGCGAAGGCTCTGCACGGGATTTACACCGAAAGAGCGCTGGAAAACTTCACTTTGTCGCACCGTCCTGTGAATTCCGCACTAATCCACGCCTATGGCGCAGTAAAACTCGCATGTGCGCAAACCAATCACGAATTGGGCTGGTGGGACGACGCCAAGGCCCGGGCTATCGAAAGCGCATGTCTTGAAATGATGGAAGGGCGCCTGGACTCGGCTATTGTTGTTGACGCACTCCAGGGGGGCGCAGGCACATCCACCAATATGAATGTGAACGAAGTGCTTGCCAACCGGGCTCTGCTGATACTTGGAAAAACGCTGGCGGATTATCAAACCGTCAGCCCGCTGGACGATATCAATCTCCACCAATCCACTAACGACACATACCCAACATCCCTGAAAGTCGCGGCAATCCAGTCTCTGCGCAATCTACAGACGGAGGTGATAAGCCTGCTCGAAGAGTTCCAGCGCAAGGAGCAACAATTTGCCAGGGTAGTGAAGGTGGGAAGGACCCAGTTGCAGGATGCAGTTCTCATCACTTTAGGGCGGGAGATGGGCGCGTATGCCGAGGCGTTTGCACGGGATCGATGGCGAATCTATAAATGCGAAGAACGGCTGCGCATCGTGAACCTGGGCGGAACCGCAATCGGCACAGGTTTATCCGCGCCACGGGAATATATCTTCCGCGTTGTCGACCGCCTCCGGGATATCACGCATCTTGGCCTTGCGCGAGCGGAAAATCTCGTGGAGTGCACACAAAATACTGATGTGTTTGTGGAAGTCAGCGGCATCCTGAAAGCCTGCGCAACCAACCTGCTGAAGGTGGCAACGGATTTCCGATTGATGTCTTCAGGACCGGACTCCGGAATAGGAGAAATTCGTCTGCCGGCGCGCCAGGCGGGATCTTCCATTATGCCCGGCAAGGTAAATCCCGTAATCCCGGAAGCTGTCTCCCAGGCAGCCTTGATGGTAATGTCCAATGATCAAGCCTTAACCCAGGCTTGCGCGATGGGGAATCTGGAACTGAACGCCTTTATGCCGCTGATCGCCGATACTCTCCTGACTAATCTCGATCTGCTGCAGAATGCATGCCGGATTTTTCGCAGCCACTGCGTTGAAGGCGTAGAAGCGGACGAGGAGCGTTGCCGGGCTCACGTGGAAGGAGCGACAGCTTCGATAACCGCCTTGGTGGAATCGATTGGGTACGAAAAGGCACAGGCCATAGCCAATCTCGCAAAATCGGAGGGGAAGCAGATCCGGAGGACCGTCCTTGAACAGGGGCTCTTGTCCGCTGAACAGTTCGATCAGCTTGTTTCGCCCGAAAATGTCACTCGGCTTGGATCGCCTCCACGGGAGAAAAAACCATGAAAGAAACTCCAAAAGGAATGAGGCTGCACATAGGCCTTTTCGGGCGGCGAAACGTGGGCAAATCTTCGCTCCTCAACGCCCTTACACGACAGCAGGTTTCGATCGTATCGGATGTGCCGGGAACCACCACCGATCCTGTCGAGAAACCGATGGAGCTTCTTCCGCTCGGACCGGTGCTTTTCATCGATACCGCAGGCATTGACGATATCGGCGCGCTTGGAGAACTGAGAGCGGAACGGACTCGAAGCATTTTCGACCGGACAGATCTCGGCATCGTGGTTGCTGAAGGAAACCGTTGGGGAGAATTTGAAGAGGGAATCCTTTCCGAACTGAGTAAAAGAAAAACACCCACCATAGTGGTAATAAATAAAATCGATCTTGCAGAGACTGCCGAGGAGATTTTGAAGGATCTCAGATCCCGCAAGTTGTGCGTGGTGGAAACTGCAGCCAGCCAGTCGAAGGGTATGACCGATCTTCGCGAAGCGCTGATCCGATCCGCGCCGGAAGAGTTTATAGACACACCTTCTGTCTTGGGAGATTTGATCGCTCCAGGCGAACTGGTTGTGCTGGTAGTGCCAATCGATCTGGAAGCTCCCAGGGGTAGGCTCATCCTGCCCCAGGTCCAGTCGATCCGGGACGTTCTTGACCACGACTCCTATTGCATGGTGGTGAAAGAGCGCGAACTCAGAGACGCATTAGACCGGCTCAAGCGCCCGCCGGCCTTGCTGGTCACCGATTCTCAAGCATTCCTCCGAGTGGCCGGCGATACTCCGGATAATGTGCCGATGACATCTTTTTCAATTCTTTTTGCGCGGCTAAAAGGCGATTTGGGTGAATTCGTACGGGGTTCGAAAACCATAGACAGGCTTAAAGCGGGAAACAGAGTGCTGATCCTGGAATCCTGCACCCATCATCCTGTCGGCGAGGATATCGGCCGCGTCAAAATTCCCCGCTGGATACGTCAATATACAGGGGTTGATCTGGATTTTGTGCATCTGCAGGGGCATGATTTTCCGCGCGACCTGAGTAATTATGATCTGGTGATTCACTGCGGGGCGTGCATGCTGAACAGGCGCGAAGTTATCTCCAGAATAATGCGCTGCCGAGAATCGGGGATCCCCATCACCAATTATGGAGTGGCAATAACGTATGCGCTTGGCGTTTTAGACCGTGCGCTCTCACCTTTTCCGCAATTCTCAAAATAGGGGACGCTACCCCATTTCCCAAAACAGAAATAGGGTAGCGTCCCCTATTTTTACTCGACGGAACTGAATACGGCGGCAAGGCTGTATCCCAACACTGAATTGCTTCCGAATTGATCCGTCAGGCTTGGAACCCAATGGTAGTCCAATTGGGGGCGGATATAGATATGATTCTTTACCTTAAAACGTAATCCGGCGGCGGCATGCAGTTGGAAATGTTTAAAGCTGGTGAGAAAAGTGCTAAGTCTTCCGGTATTGGGATCATAATAAGGATTCGATGAATCATAATATTTAAGACTCACCCCCCCCAGCCCGGCTTGGAATTCCGGCACAACTATCTTGTTTATCTGCGGAGTCCATATTCCATTGAAATCATAAAATATCGGTCTATACCCATAGCCGCCATAATCTCCCTGCTTGAAACGGAATGACACTTGAGCGCCAAATCCGTAACTGGGCTTGAGAAATACACCTCCTCCGATGGTTCCAAAGACGCCGTCCATGTGTGGCGTCGATAAAACGCTTCCTGTATTCTGATTATAAACAAACTGATGAGACGAACCGACTTGCGTCGTTCCCACGCCAAAATACCCGTCAAAGCGGGCTTGCGCACCGGCAAAGCTGCTGACAAAAAGCAAAAGGACTGAGGATGCAATTACAAATCGAAGGACTTTCACGGCGTTTCTCCGTTCAAAGAAATTTGACATTATCCATTCAACCTGGAAAAGCCCAGATACATATATTACTAAACTTATTTTAAGATGAAACATCGATAATAAAAGGATCAAAAAACCGCTAGGACTCTCGGCACATTTGGGAATTGGAGTGAATCTGATGATAAGATAATGCTCTATGATAAAGGATAGCAGGCCCAGGCTTATGCCGGCAAGCCCCGGTGGAGATTGCGGGAAGACTTTCGCAGCTATTGGCCTTGCTGCCGGATACGAATTTCACTATTCCAGGCTGGAAAACGCAATGCCCATCGAAACCGCTTTTAAAGTGCGACGAGGAACAGGCACAGGAGGAGAACGCGATGGGTTGATTTATAATAAAACGGTGGCTTCTTACCTGCAGGTTCATGTTTTGGGAACGCCGGAGTGGGCAGCCGGATTGGTGAGTGCTGCAGCAAATTATAGACAACACCGGATGAAAATCTGATCAAGCACAGAAGCGGCTATCTCGCATTAAACAGTTATTTTGGAAAAGGAACATGCAAGACACAAAATCCAAACCTATAAAAATTCTGGGAATATCGGGAAGTCCCAGAAACATGGCAACTGATTTCCTGGTCCGGGAAACTCTGAGGATTGCCAAAGAAAAATACGATGCAGAAACTGATTATTTTTCCGCCAAGGGGAAGAAACTGGAATTCTGCATTCAATGCGATTTCTGTATAAGAACAAAAGAAGGCTGCGTTCATAAGGACGATATTTCCGCGGAGTTGTACGACAAAATGATCTGGGCAGATGCCTGGGTCATTGGGACTCCTGTTTATCAGGGAACAGTCAGTGCCCAGACCAAAACGATCATGGACCGCTGCAGGGCCATTGTTGCAAGAGACCGGAAAATCTTTCTAAATAAAGTGGGAATGGGAATTGCCAACGGAGGAGATAGAATAGGCGGGCAGGAGCCATCAATCCAGACTATCCTCAATTTTTACATAATCAATGAAATGGTCCCTGTCGGAGGGGGCTCTTTTGGGGCGAATCTTGGGGGAACCTTCTGGTCAAAAGACAAAGGTGTGGAAGGAATTTCGGAAGATTCGGAGGGCATGAAAAGCCTTATTAAAACAGTAAAAAGGCTCATCCAGACTGCCCAGATATTAAAGCAAGCAGGGGAAGCGCGAAGCACCTAGACCCAATTCACATATTTTGCTAATGATTTTATATGTATGTAAGACGACATCGCATTGGTTTTAATTTAGACGCGGCGGGACGCCGCGTCCACTTTGGAGCCCCAATTTCGGAGCAGCCAATCGGATTCCTTAAATTATGATCGGGCAATGAGGTTGCTATCTTGACAGGACAGTCAGGCAAGAAGATTGAGCGCATAGCATGGGGAATAACAGGTTCTGCAGATCAGATGATCGAAACATACAACGTTTTGGTGGATATTAAGAAACAAACCGGCATTGAACCAATGGTATTCCTGTCCAAAGAGGGCGTGACCGTAATGAAGTGGTATCAGCTGTGGGATAAAATCCAGAGAGATTTTCCCAGCTTCAAAGTGGACGCAGGACCTAATTCTCCGTTCATTGTCGGCCGGCTGCAAATGGGATACTATGATTCCCTTTTGATCGCCCCGGCAACCGCCAATACTGTGGCTAAGATCGTATCCGGAATTGCGGACACCCTCGTTACCAACGCGGTTGCCCAAACTGCAAAAGGGAAAACTCCTATCTACATCTTGCCTGCGGATCGGAAAAGAGGGGCTGTGAAAGCTCTTGCACCCAACGGTAAAGTTTTTGAGCTCACTATGCGTCAGGTGGACATTGAAAACTCGGAAAAGCTTTCAAAGATGGAGAACATCACAGTGCTTGAGAGCGCCTATGATATATACAGCATCGTCGGACTTGAACGGCCGGCCGATGGGTATGGCCCCGAACGGAGAGTGTAATTTTATAGAAGACTGTGATTGCGAGAAATCCGTCTTCATACACTTCATAGCTTCTCCCGCCAACTTCAAACGTAGGCATTGTTACGCTCCTGATAATAATATCCATCTCACCAAAGCAATGATCGCCATGCATGGCGAGGCTGCTTGCAGCAAAGACGACTGCAGACAGGCCATCCGGCTGCTGATAGATCCCGGCCAATGCGTCTATGCCTATCTGGGCGGGTCTTATATCCAGCTTCCACCCAAGGAGGAAGCCCAATAAAAGCTGCCAGGACTGAAATGGAAAATGATTTTAAGAAAAACGGTATCGTTTACCTCGTGGGAGCAGGGCCGGGCCACCCCGGTCTCATTACGCGCCTTGGCTACGATCTGCTGCAGCAGTGCGATGCGATAGCCTACGATGCATTGATCCCGATGGAACTGATTGCCGGACTTCCCGCCAGGGTCGAAAAGCACTATGTCGGGAAACGTGCCGGGAAACATTCTTTGCCACAGTCCCAAATCAACGAACTCCTTCTAACCCTGGCTCAGCGCGGTCTTAAAGTGGTTCGTTTAAAAGGGGGAGACCCCTTCATATTCGGCAGAAGCGGTGAGGAAGCGGAACACCTGGCAGCTGCGGGAATCCCGGTCGTAATGGTTCCGGGAGTGACTGCCGCATCCGCGGTAGCGGCGACGTCGGGATTTTCACTCACAAATCGCCAGGCCGCTTCATGGATTTTCCTGGCCACAGGGCACGGCGCTGAAGCTGCTTCAATCCCGGTACCTTGGGATCAGGTTGCCGCTCTTCCCGGCGGCACGCTCGTGATCTACATGGGTCTTGCCAAGCTCGACCATCTTATTTCACAGCTCCTTTCATCCGGATTGGCGCCCAATACGCCCGCAGTAGCTGTTCAAGCCGCTTCAACCGGAATTCAGAAATCGGTGGAGGCGCCTCTATCTGAATTGTGCCTCCGGTGCGAATCCCGGGGATTGCAACCGCCGGCACTAATCGTAATCGGTGAGGCCGTACGATATAAAACTGCCTGCGCACCCGAATCCGCCACCCTTGCCGGCAAGAGAATTCTTGTCACAGCTCATTCACAGGCGGCATCGAGGTTATGCGCACTGCTCCGAATGGAAGGCGCCGAACCGATTCCCTATCCCACGGTTGTCTTGGAACCGGTTTGCGATGCTGACGAATGGGAAGGCTTTTTGGAAGCAGTGGACCGCGGAGGATTGTGCCTTTTTACAGGCGATCTGGATGTTGACTGGTTCTTCAATGCTCTGTTCGCCCGGGGTCTGGATGCACGCAGCATCCATCGTTTCAAAATGATAGCCTTCGGAAGTCCGGCGGAATCCGCATTGCTTCAACGCGGAATCAAGGCGGATCAATATGTTGATCCAAAAGACACGGCAAGCCTGGAATGCGCCCTCGTAAAATTGGATTCCCTTCATTTGCTGCGTCTGATACTGGTGCGCAGCAGTTTTGACGATCGACAGTTCGAATCCAAACTTCGCCGCCTGCGCAGTGACCTTATTTCTTTGAAGGTTGGCACGGAATCAACAACCCGATGGGAATCCCATTGGGGACCGGAGCTTATTGCAAATCCCCCGGACTATTTCGCATTCACGAGTACGGCTGAAGTGGAGGGAATTTTTGAGTTGCTGGGCAACAGCGCAGTGCGCCGTGTGGCAGCCAAAGCTCGTATCGCCGTTCTGGATGGCAGTGTGGCGGAAGCCGTGCAAAGGCATAGCCTGACAGTCGCAATCCAGCCGAATAATTTCAGCCTGGAAGCCTTGGTTCAAGCTTTGAAACAAATGGATGATTGACGATTCATCAGTCTCGTTTGTTACTGCGATCAAGCCAGGAAAGCCAGTCGCTAAGCGGCGCGCCTGAAGAAGGGCTGTCGAAACCGCCCGGTGGCACGGAATCCGGGAAAAGATGATAATATTTTCCCCTTCCGGCGGAGTCTTGAATTTCCCTGCGCACGACCGCGCGGAACCTTCCGGCGATTTCGACCCAATTTCCCATTGATTGCATTGAAGCAGCCAGCCTTGTCCGAATTTTTGAAGCCATAAACGGCGCAATCCCCTCTGTGCTCACTGCCACAACCAACGATTTCTCCCTCCAGGCTGCAGGGAAAATCACAGTGCTCAGAGCAGGATCGTCGACTACATTGACAGGAATGCCGAAACCCCTGGCTTCGTCGGAAATGTTTCGATTGATTTCCCTAACCGGGGTTGCTGCAATGACAAGCTGAAATCCGTTGCAGTCGCCGGAAACATATTCCCTTTCAACCCAGCGTATGGATCCGGTTCGAACCTTTTGTTCAATCGATTCGCCAATCACAGGCGCGATAACTGTGATTTTGCAGGGCACTTCATCGAGAACTTCCATTTTCCGGGCCGCGACCTGGCCTCCGCCGATGATCAGGCAGGAAAAACCCTCTTTGAAAAGCAATGGAAGATACATATCATTCACTCTAAAACACAATGGCTGCAAAGCTCTAAGGAAAATTTTATGCCATCCAACGAAACCGACGAGGCAATCACATTTCACACTATCGGAGAAATCCACACACCATTCCGGGAAGCTGCCGGAACGCCTATCCAAACGGTGTACGGGCAAGACATCCAGGGCAGAATAGAGTTGAAGGAATCTTATGCGGCGGCGCTCGACGACATCGAGGGATTTGAACGCCTCTGGCTGATCTACTGGATGGATCGAGTAGGTGCCTATAAGCCAAAAATCGTGCCGTATCGAGACAACCGGGAGCATGGTTTATTTGCCACGCGTTCTCCCAGCCGGCCCAATCCGATCGGCATGTCCGTGGTCCGACTTCTCCGAAGAGAGGGTTCCACCCTTTACGTTCTCGATATGGATATTCTCGACGGCACCAAGCTGCTTGATATCAAACCCTATGTTCCTGCATTCGATTCCCATCCGGTTTCTCGAGCAGGTTGGGTTGACAATGCCGGCGTGGACCGCCGCACGGCGGATGACAGGTTTCACAAAACCTAACTGTTTAGCCAAGTCAAAAAGCGAACCACAAAGATCTCGAAGACCGCAAAGAAGCATCTCTTAGTACCAGCTAAACCCACGGGTTATGGCCGCGCAACCCTGACAGGCTAAACCGTTCCGGCGTGCCGTCGATTAATTTATCAACAAAGAACGAAAGAACTTCGGGGTTGGGTCGCTATCGCTATCTGGGTCCAAATCAAGAAAAACAATCTCCAATAGGTACTCCATTACTTTGTTCCCGGTTTCAAATGCCGACCCCGATACCAACCCCGAGAGTCAAGGCGAATCGCCCCGCTGTGGTAACCGGTTGGTTACGCGGGGATAGGACAATAAAAGCACACCGCAGAGACGCAAAGAACGCAGAGCTCCCAGAGACTTAATTTATTTCTCTGTGATCTCAGCGCCTCTGCGGTGTGCTTTTGGGATTTGGCCTTACCACAAAATCTGCCTATCCTTCCCTATAACTAACGGGGTACCCGCTGTGCGGGGCAGGCAAAAGCCACGCCTTCTAGGTGTGGTCGATTACATCTTAGTGGTTCAAATTCCAGCCTGCCGGCTTCACCCTGCGTCCGAAAAATTCCCTGAAATACAAAGCCCTGACCGGAAACAATGGGACTATGGCTGCCCCACATCTTCTCCAGGGCCGCAAAGGGGAACGAATTGCGTGCCGGTTTCTGTTGCGCCAGGGTTTTGACATCCTGGCACGCCGCTACCAGGGACGTTCCGGCGAACTGGACGTAGTGGCGTTTGAAAAGGAAACACTCGTGTTTGTGGAGGTGAAAACTCGGAGTTCACGAGATTTCGGGGAGCCTTATGAATTTGTCGACTGGCAAAAGCAGCAAATTCTGCGCCGGGTTGCGGAGCAGTTCATCTCTGACCATGATCTCGGAAACTACTGTTACAGGTTTGATATCGTCGCCGTGTTAATTCCCCGCGGGAAAGACGCCGAGGTGCAGCTCTACCGTAATGCATTCTGAATACCAGGGCTCGGCTGAAAAGCTGTACGCGGAATAACACGGATAAATATATTAATTTGTCCTTGTTCTTCCGCGTATTCCGCGCATTCCGCATCCCTACAGCATCACCACTCGTTTCGAGGTTGACCGAGCATTTCTTGTTTGCTAATATCCCGCCTTGCGCTTCTTTGAGCGGGAATAACTCAGTGGTAGAGTGCGACCTTGCCAAGGTCGAAGTCGCGGGTTCGAATCCCGTTTCCCGCTCCATTAAATCCAACAAATTCAATCACATAGCTAAAACGAGAAAATGGAGCCCAATGTGCCTCTAGGCTTGTTGCACCCGTGTTGCAGATTTGTTGCAGATTCGATCTTGCCAAATAGCCGAACCTAACATCCAAAAACCGCTCCTTTTGCAGGACCTTCAATCCTCTATCCTTATTGTTAGTGAGATCAACAGGAGAACCAGATAACTTCGTTGAAACTTCGGACGATGCCAGAAAAAATCAATTGAAGAAGGGATTTTGGAAAGAACTGTCTTTGCCGTTTACCGATAGCGCGTCCGGCCCGGATCATTGCCGTCCCTCCCACGATTCCATCCAGGTTAATATCGTTCGTCGTTTAGATGCTCTGCAGACGCCCAAAAATGCTTCTCGTTGCCACCGCTTTTTCCAGCGCACACATCTCGCACCGCAGGCAGGCCCCGGCACATAACGAAGTAGCGCGCATACCGGCAGCACAGCGACGCGCACCTTTTCGACGATAGCAGTACTCCCGAGCACCCAGTCAATCCTCGTCACCTTGACATACTGTGTTCCACTATGTATAATGTGCCGCATTGTGAGGTGTGCGGCATGGTAAGAACGAACGAAAGCTCGGCATCCACGCTCGATACGGAGCTTCGGCGGGGTGCTCTCGTGTTGGCGGTGCTTTCCCACCTGCGTACAGCTCAGTACGGCTACTCGTTGCGCCAGGCCCTCACGGAGCAGGGAATGCCTATCGAGGAGGGAACGCTTTACCCCCTTCTGCGGCGGCTGGAGGCGCAGGGGCTGCTTGCCAGTGACTGGCGAATCGAGGATGGCCCGCCCCGCCGTTACTACAAGTTGAATTCCAAGGGCACACGGCTCCTTGCGGATTTGACCGCCAACTGGCAGGCGCTCGTCGTCACGATGAATCGGCTACTCAAATAGGAGGAACGGCATATGGACACTCAGGCAATCATCGAAGACTACGTCAACAAGGTCGCAGCGAAGTTGCCTCGCAAGCTCCGCAATGACGTCGGGTTGGAGCTGCGCACATTGCTCACCGAGCAATTGGGGTCCGCCGCGCTAGATGCCGGACGCTTACCCGATAGCGAGATAGCGATGGACGTCCTGCGCCGTTTCGGCCAGCCGGATGAAGTGGCGGCTCGGTATGCCCCTCGTGGCTTTCAACTTATCGAGCCCGAGTACTCCCCGGTTTTCGTGAAGCTGGCCACCCTCTGTGTCGCCATTCAGTGGGCGGTCTCCTTGCCTGCCGTCTTGACTTCACGCATGACGCTTGGAGACTGGTGGCTGCGGTGGGGCTTCAGCGCGTTCTCGTGGGTTGGCTTTCTTGTCCTGTGGTTTGGCATTTCCAGCTGGATTCAGCGCCGCTTTCCCACCGACACCGTTAGCGGTATACGTCCCTGGACGCACTGGATTTTCTGGGTTCCCTTCCCGAGAGAGTGGCGTCCCGGCGAACCGGAAGCGGCGGAATGGCGCGCCGGAACGAACGCCGCCCCTCTGGGCGCCGCGCTCACGATCTTCTTCATCGCGCCCGCGTGGATACTGGGTCATCTTCTGCCGTCCGGAACCGACACATCGTGGGCGCTCTATGACGACCACTTTCAACGCCGACTGCTGACACCGCTGATTGCGCTGATGGCTGTACGCCTGGTGCTGCTCGCAGCCGCAGCGCTGAATGAGCTGCGGCGCGCGCGGACCGAAGCACTCCGATTCGGTTTGTGGGTCTGCTTCGTCGCGTTGCTGTACTGGGCGGTGTTCGGTGGGCGGATCTTTGCCCATGCGATCACCGATGCTCTTTTCAAGGCATGGCTGCTGATATTCCTGCTCGTCAACACCATTCAGATCCTCGTGTGGATACGGAGGGTGGCCACTCGAGTGCGCATACAAAAAACGCTTGGTTGACAGGCAAAACAAAAGGAGCGCCATTGATGCCGATCTTGCGCCAATCCGAAAACATGGACAGAAACCGTTTCCCGCTTCGGATGCAAATTTCGTCTCGCGGCCGGGCTATGGTCTAACCTGCGCAATTTTACAAATCAACTCAGCAGGCGGTGGCTTCAGGGCGTTGTGGCGGCTCGCGCCACTTTTGCATCATCACCGCCACAAGTGGCATGAGCCTATACGCGCCAGTAGCTCATCGCCTGAATAGCCGGCAGAATCTTCTATAGGAGCATGGATCCCCTCAGGCATGATTTGATCTTTCCGTGCCCGCGCCTGGCTGCGCTATGACCTTATCCCCCTCCGATCTTCTAATTTGATTCACATAATGCTCGCATTCGTTCTCTCAACCTCCATTCCCATCACATAGGCTTTGGCCATAGCTTGGGAAATAATGACAGCGACAAGGTGTTGTTTGCCCAGGCTCACCTCATGGAAAGCAGGCGGGCAAGCACATCGGGCCTATCGTACCAAGGGTTCAAATCCCTCCCTCTCCGCCATGCAAAAAAGCGCCAGCCGCGCACCGTTTACAACAAATTTGAAAGCATAATGCCATTTCTGAAGACCAACGGCATTCGCAGCCTCAGGACTCCTGATCCCTACCCGTAATTTGGGGCTAATACGGATTCAGTTGTGATACCAGATGTGTCCCGTAGGGACACCGTGATCCTAGCCCGGCACTTCAGTGCCGGGACCTATAGATAACAACATTCCTAGTCCCGTAGGGACGGCTGAGCTATCGATCCTCTCTGGCTTCAATCGTCCCTACGGGACTCCTCGCATATTCAATTCCTAACCCCGGCACTGAAGTGCCGGGCTATTTTCATAGCGTCCCGCTGGGACGCATTTGCGGATCCGATCAAAATCTTCCGGATCAGGAGTCCTGAGCCTTGTGCCCAGAAAAGGAAATCGGCCGTTAGCCCGGACCGTCGGAGCAGGAAAGGCAGGTTTTCTGCTGAGGCCGAATGCAGTCTGCGCTTCGCCGACGATCTTTTCCGTAAGGGAGAAACTTTTCTAAGACGCGCAGAAAATGATCGGAGCGACGCAGAAATGTTTCTGAGACACACCGATTGTTTTCTCGACGAGGAAGATTACAATCTTGAAAACGGAGAACATTTTCTCAAGGACTGCGAAAACAATCTCCGCCATGGAGAAGATTTTCTTGAAGCCTCAGAAACATTTCTGAGCGATTTAGAAATGTTTCTGAGCCATTCAGAAATGTTTCTAAATCGGTCGTCGCTCTAAGTCCTTATATTTCAATGGCTTGATTATTGGCTTAGAAAATGGTCCCAGTGTCTCAGAACATGTTCTGGGCGATTCACATTATCTTC
>JAHFUH010000429.1 GCA_023265215.1 Acidobacteriota bacterium | reverse complement strand
GAAAAGAATAATCGGAAAGTGTCTCTTCCTTATCGCTTTTACCGGATATTTCGCTGGTTTTGCCTCGCCGGATTGATTTTGGCGCTGCTTCTGATATTGCATAATTCACCCGCCCCGATAACTGATCTCGCCCCCGGTGCAGCGGAAAAAGCTGATGCAAAGATGCAGGAATTCATTTCCTCCGCCGGCAAGGGCCGGCCGGCGAATCTTCGAATGAATGAATCCGAACTGAACGGATGGCTGGACACCCATCTCGATTTTCATGGATCTCAGGGATCAGAGACTTCTCGTCCTAAAACTTTGGAGTCTGCAATCTCGCTGGCAAAAAAAGCCGCAGCGCCACAGGATTTGAGCAACTCGGAATTAGAGGAAATGCAGTCATCTGTCCGCGATGTAAAAATCGAATTGGAGGAGGATTCGCTGACACTCTACGCCTTGTTCGATTTACACGGATTGGATCTTTCGCTGGAACTGGAGGGTCGCCCCCTGGTGCAGGACGGCTACCTGAGGCTGGCGCCAACCGCCGGAAAATTCGGATCTCTTCCGCTCCCTGCTGCGGTTCTTCAAATCCTTGCCGGGAAAATCTTCGATTCGCCTCAGAACAAGGAAAAATTCAAGCTTCCGCCCTATATCCAGGATGTGCATATTGAAGGCGGCAAACTGACCCTCTTCTCCCAATAGGACAAAGCAAGTAATCCTGGAGACTTCATGTATTGGCGTCTTGGAGTAATAACGGCCAGACGCAATTTTGCAGACCCGCAAAAGCTAATCCGCTGGTACTAAAATTACTTGACTTGAAAAGTGTGCGCGCATATAAGTAAGTGCTTACTTAGTTGATGAGGATACGATGGCGGCGCAGAAAACGAAAAAGACAAAGGCTCGCAAGCGGTTTTCCGCCGAAGAGCGGCGCAATCAGCTGATCCGAATCGCACTGGAGCTTTTTTCTCAGCGCGGCTTTGAAGGCACAACTACAAAAGCTATCGCTTCCGCCGCGGGGGTTAGTGAAGCCATAATATTCCAGCATTTTGCAACTAAAGAGGATCTTTACGCCGGCATTCTCGACGCCAAGGCAGGAGAAACGGGAATAGAGGAATGGAAAAAGCAATTGCGCAAATTTGCTGAGCAGGAAAACGATGAAGCCCTGTTCCTCTCCATGGCGGAAAAAATATTGGAGGCGAACCGTTCCGACCCGCAGTTTCAACGACTGACTTTTCAGGCGGTTCTCAGCGGCCATCCACTTCCAAAAATCATGGCTCAGCGTATATTGCCGCTGCACCATTTCCTCTGCAGCTATATCACGAAACGCCAGAACCAGGGCGTTTTTCAGAAGTGCGATCCAAGCGTGGTTGTGCACGCAATGGTCAGTTTACCCAGCTATTACGGCCTTGCGAAAAGCATGTTCGGCCTTGATCTGATCAAGCTTTCGCAGCACAAAATGGCATTGAGCTTTACGCGACTCATCCTGGATGGTCTAAGGATCCCAGATGGCATGTCACGCAGGAAGGGAAAGAAAAATGCAACAGTGGCGCCACAAACTCTTTAAAGTAATATACGCGGCATTTCTGGTTCTTGGAATCCTCCAGCTATGCGCCTGTGGCGGCAAAAAGAAAGAAGCGGGAAAAACTATTCCCGGCGCCGAGAACGATCCAATTGCTGTGACCGGCGCGGTGGCTCAAGCCCGTCAGGTGCCTTTGTTTGTGGAAGCGACAGGGAGCTTCGTCGCCGAGGAGTCCTCGAATGTTGCGCCTTTAGCCTCCGGCCGTGTCATCGAAACGCCGGTCGATGTCGGAGGCAGTGTAGAAAAAGGCCAGATCATTGCGCGTCTGGATGACAGCGATGCAGTGCTCCGATTGCAGCAGGCCAAGGCCTCGGTTGAACAGGCCGATGCGGCTTTGCGGCAGGCTGAGGCAAAAATCGGCTTGAGCGGCGCTTTCAAGGCCGAAGAGGTACCCGATGCCCAATCAGCACGCGCATCCTACGAATCTGCTTTGGCGGACGCTAAAATGGCAGAATCCGACGCCCGGCGGTATGACAGCCTTGTTCAAACGGGAGACATTTCCCGCAGCAGCTACGAAAAACAGACTACTCTTGCCGAGACAGCCAAAGCAAAAGCCAACACTTCCCTCAAGCAATATGAGACTGCGCTCAACAATGCCCGGCAGAATTATCAGGCGGTCGCATCTGCGCAAGCCATGCTCTCTTCAGCACGGGCTCAGTTGGCTCTGGCGCAGAAAGCCGTGGAGGATACGTTGATTCGCGCTCCCTTTTCAGGGCGCATCACAGAGCGCCAGGTCTCGGTTGGTGAATACCTGGCGCTTTCTTCCAGGATTGTCACGATTGTGCGCACAAATCCCATCAAGCTGCAGCTTCAAGTTCCAGGCGTGGATTCCGGCAGAGTCGCAATTGGAATGAAGGTGCTGGCTCGGGTTGAGAGTTTTGGAGCGCGCGATTTTGAAGGTAAAATCACCGCATTGAATCCATCGCTCGATCCAAACTCGCGCTCAATGATGGCAGAAGCCAGATTTGAAAATCCAAAGCTGGATCTTCGCCCGGGCATGTTCTCCACGGCACGCGTTATGCTTCCCGGAACTGAACAGGCTGTAATGGCCCCGCGCAGCGCGGTTCTTGTTGATCCAACGATCAACTCAGCGGAAGTCTTTGTCCTCCAGGAGGGCAAAGCGCACGTCAAAGTGGTCCAGTTCGGGGAAGAAGACGCCGGGATAGTTCGTATTCTCTCCGGCCTCTCGGCCGGAGAAGTCGTCGCCACAAGCAAACTGCAGCAACTGTATGACGGCGCCGCAGTGAAATTGCAATAAGGGTCTGGCCTTAGTGGCCTGCCCTGATTTCGCCCGCAGCAAGAGTGTTGTGCGGTCCATAGGAACGATGCATGCATAAGCTTGCCGAGATTTGCATTCGCCGGCCGGTGTTCGCCACCATGCTGGTCCTCTCCCTCACAGTGATTGGAGTTTTCTGCTTCTTCGGATTGGGAGTCGATCTGCTCCCCAAAATCGATATGCCTACGGTCGTGATCACCGTGAGCAATCCCGGGGCCGCAGCCGAGCAGATCGAAACGGAAATCACGAAAAAAATTGAAGATGCCGTCAACACGATCAGCGGAATTGACGACCTGCGCTCCACTTCAGTGGAGGGATTGTCCCAGGTGATCGTTCAGTTTTCTCTCGACAAGAACGGCGATGTGGGTGCGCAGGAAATTCGCGACAAAATCAGCATGATTGTCGGCAATCTCCCGGAAACCGCAAAACTGCCGATCATTCAGAAAATGGATCCGGACGCCCAGCCGATTTTCCAGATTGTCGTTTCCTCCCCGCGTCCGTTGCGCGAGGTCACCCAGATCGCCAAGAAGAAAATCAAGGAGCAAATCGAAAACATAAGCGGCGTCGGCCAGGTGCAAATCAACGGCGGAGCAGAGCGGGAAATTCATGTCACCGTGGATCCGGACCGTCTGCGTGCCTACAACCTTACCGTGAACGACGTCGCCCTCGCGCTGAATGCGCAGAATTTCGAACTGCCGGGCGGGCGCGTCGATGAGGGGAGCCGCGAACTGACGGTGCGCACTGTAGGCAGGCTGAGCGAACCGGAGCAATTCAATGATATTGCAGTGGCCACACGCGGGTCCTACGTGGTGCGCATCCGTGATGTTGGCAAAGCCACTGATTCCGAACAAGAGCTGCGCAGTGTATCACGCCTGAGCGGCAGTTCCGCCGTCACGCTGGTGGTCTCCAAGCAATCAGGCCAGAACTCCGTCGCAGTTTCCGATGCGGTAAAGCAAAAGCTGGAAGACATTTCCAAAACTCTTCCCAAGGATGTTAAAATCCAGCTGCTGGCAGATACTTCCATTTTTATCCGAAAGGCTGTTTCGGCACTCGAATCCCATTTGATCGAAGGCAGCATTCTTGCCTCAATCGTCATCTTCTTTTTCCTCTCCAACATCCGGACAACTTTGATCGCTGCCATTGCAATTCCCACATCGATCATTTCGACTTTTGGGCTGATGGGCGCGATCGGCTTCACCTTGAATCAGCTGACGATGCTTGCCTTGACACTAATGGTTGGAATCGTGATAGACGACGCGATCATTGTCCTGGAGAATATTTTCCGTTTCATAGAGGAAAAAAATATGCCGCCTTTCCAGGCCGCCATGGCTGGAACAAAGGAAATTGGACTGGCGGTCATGGCGACCACGTTGTCGCTGCTGGCGGTTTTTGTTCCGGTTGGATTCATGGGAGGAATGGTAGGCCGGTTCATGTCCTCCTTTGGTTTCACTTCAGCTTTTGCAATAGCGGTATCGCTTCTGGTTTCCTTCACCCTGACCCCGATGCTCTGTTCCCGGTTCATCAAGAAAAAATCACAGGCGCATTCTACAAAGGAATCACGGGTATTCCAGCCGGTGGATAGGTTTTACACGCGCTTGCTCATATGGGCGCTCGGGCATCGCCGGTCAATGGTCGGGCTGTGCGCTTTTGTCGTAATCAGTATCATCCCCTTGTTTATGATCATTCCGAAAAACTTCATGCCTCAGGATGACCGATCCGAATTCCAAGTAAATCTCCGGGCGCCGGAAGGAACCTCCTTGGCGACAACGACGAATATCGCAGAGCGCATTGCACGCGAAATCCGGGCATTCCCCGAAGTAACGGATACCCTGACAACGATTGGAGGGGGACAGAAGGGGGAGGTGAATACCGCCAGCATCAGTGTAAAACTAAAACCGCTGGAAGAACGAAGCATCGCCCAATCGCAGGTCATGCTCCGTGTGCGCAACGTTCTTGGGCTTTTTCCTAATCTTCGAACCAATGTGAGTTCGCAAAGCGGAGCCGGCGGAGGCAACTTTACGCAAGCCGACATTCAATTCGTCGTCAATGGACCGGACTTTAAACTGCTTCAGAAATATTCGACATCCCTTTTGCAAAAACTAAAAGGAATGCCCAAAGTCGTCGACATCGACAGTTCTCTGGTCGTAGGGAAACCGGAACTGCGCGTTCGGGTCAACAGGCAGCGCGCCGCTGATCTGGGCGTACGAGTGACCGATATCGCGACTGCCGTGAACACATTGATTGCAGGCCAGGTGGTCACGACCTTCAACGCGGATTCGGACCAATACGACGTCCGTCTGCGCG
>JAHFUH010000428.1 GCA_023265215.1 Acidobacteriota bacterium | reverse complement strand
CTCTGGGCAACGGCGGCATGTTTTGCCAGGAGCTGAAATCAGCGCTGTTCCATTCGCCGGATCATCCCTGGGTCTATGGCTATATTGCAGGGGTCGGAGGAACGGATGTAACGCCGGCCACGATTCAGCGGATTGCGGCTGAAACGATGGACCGGACCGAGCCCAACGACCAACCGATTTGGATTATGGAGTAACAAGGGACGCACGCCTATTAAGCGAGCGCTGAAGTGTGCAATTGGAAGTGCGAGTCAAAAATGCAAACGGCATAACTCTGGGAGAGCCGACAAGACGCCTAATGATGCAGGGTTTTTCAGCTTTTAGGCCCGGAGGGCCGGCAGTAAATAGCCCCGAGCGTCAGCTCGGGGTGGGAGCGATAGACAATAAGAGGCCTGAAGGGCCGGCACAACAGACGAAGTGCCGCGCCTTCGGCGCTCATTTTTTATTTAATCCTATCCCGGCCTAACAGCCGGGCCTATTCACTAGCGGCCCTTCGGGCCTAAGACCCCACGGCATTGACTCGCACTTCCAATTGCACCCAGCGCTGAAGGCGCGGGCTATACCAGCCTGGGGCAACGCTCCAGGAATTGAGCGGAATAGATGATAAGGGCTGAAAGCCCGCTCTGTGGACGCCATATTGCAGCAATGCAAAGCCCAGGGGGTTGAATTATAGGGCAGGCATTCAACCCTTGTTTATTGTTGCTCCCTTTATCCTGGAGCGTTGCCCCCAGGCTGGTATAGCACGCGCCTTCGGCGCTTACATAAAGGCTTCGTGCAGCCTTAACTCGGCTGCCGTTGCTGGAGGAGGATGTACATGAGTGCCGCACAACCTGAATACCTTAGACCCGGTCATGCGGCCTGCGCCGGTTGCGGCCTGGCAACAGGCATGAAGCTTGTTTTGCAGGCGATGGGACCTCGAACCATTGTCGTGATCGTTCCTTCCTGCGAGGGCTCGATCGGAGGCGTATTCCCACATACCGCCTACGGCCGGACAACATTCCACTCGGCGTTTGAAATTGCCGCGCCGACGGCGGCCGGAATTTCGAATGCGCTGAAAATCCAGGGAAAGGACGACATTCAAGTCCTGGCTTTCGCGGGAGACGGCGGCACATTCGACATCGGGCTGCAGGCTCTTTCGGGCGTGGCCAAAAATAACGACGATATCGTTTACGTTTGCCTGGACAACGAAGCCTACATGAATACAGGCATTCAGGTGAGTTCTGCGACCCCCTCGTATGCCTGGACCTGGACGACGCCCAAGGGGAATTCGAGCCGGAAGAAAAACATCATGGAGATCATGGCGGCCCATTACAATCCCTATTCCGCCACAGCCGCGATCGGCTTCCCACGCGATCTCCAGCGAAAAATTGAAAAGGCGAAAAGCATCCGCGGGACAAAGTTCATCCACATGCTTGTGCCCTGTCCGACAGGCTGGAAGACGCCGTCCGACATTGCCCCGGAGCTGTCGATCCTCGCAGTCGAGACGAACATATTCCCGCTGTATGAAATCGAAAATGGTAAGAAGTACACTCTCAACCACGAATCGCGCTGTCTGCCGGTTCAGGATTATCTGGAAAAGCAGGGCCGGTTCAAGCATCTGACTGAAGAACAAATTCGGCAGATTCAATCCGACATCGATGAGGACTGGGCCCGGCTGAAGCGGAAATTTTGAGAGATTGCCAAAATAAAAATCACGAATGTCGAAATTCGACATTCCTTGTTCGACATTCTGCGGTTAAAGAGCTTTTCCGTCCGTGCCCTTTCCAAGCATTGACTGCTCGAATGCATTGACGGCTTTTCCCCAGGTGAAATTTTGAATATACGCATTCCCCGCCCGGGCTATGCGCATGCGCAGATCCGCATCCTGTGTCAGCCTCAAAATATTCCCGGCAAGAGCGGCCGGATCCTTGGGCGGGCTCAACAAAGCCGTCACTTCGTGCCGCGCAAATTCCCTGTGGCCTCCATTATCCGCCGCGGCGACAGCGCACCCGCAAGCCATGGCTTCGGCAGGCGGAAGTCCCCAACCTTCGAACCAGCTTGGCGCAATAAAAATGGCGGACTCATTGTAGAGACGGCGCAGCGTATCCTGGCCGGGATTTCTGCAATATGTAATAAAGCCTGGAAGGTTGCCCGGTGGATTTTCCAACCCAAAAAGCAGCACGCGCAAATCCGGCACTTGCACTTGGACCTGGTCAAGCGCCGCCAATCCGTCGGCCCAGCCTTTGCTTTCGGCTTTGTGATACATCATAGCTACCGTATCTGAAGCGCGCTCTTCGATGGCCGAATCAATTCCAAATGCCTGGAAATCAATCCCGTTGGGAATGTATAGAGCGCTCTCGCCGATTTCCTCCGCCTTATTTTGCAGCCATTTTGAGACCACGATTTTTTGAAAAGGCAGACGCCAGGTGGCCAACAAACGATTTTCGGGAACGGAAAAGGTTTCATAGCCCTGAATCAGATAATAGGGGTTCCCTTTTTCCAAAGGATAGCCGGCCAGCCACTCTGCTGTGGCACACGCGGTTGCGACCGTAATGTCGGCAGGCGGTATGTACCTGGGATCCAGTGAAGGAACCCACTTCAGGCGCACTTTTTTGTCAACAGCAAACCATTTATCGGGGCGATAGCTGCCGTCGATTTTGCGGCGCAGGAAGCGCCACATCTTTTCGGGGCGTTTAAAGAACGGGGTGTCAATTTCGAGACGCGCCGGGTGTATCAGGGTCACATCATGGTTGCGCCGGGCCAGGCCATTGGCATATTCATAGGCGATCTTAATCCCTCCGCCCGGCTTCTCTCCGCGTCCCGGAAGCAAAAAATTAATCTTCATAGTAGACGCGGCGTCTCGCCGCGTGCTTTATTCCTATTAAGCGAACGCGGCGAGACGCCGCGTCTACCTTATTGTTTATACCCGCTGGCTTTCAGCGACGCGGCATGCCGCTTCTGACGCGCTTCGCGGCGGCGGGCAGCTTTTTCATCTTCCTTGTACACACCGCCTTGGGGACGCCACTTGTCGATGGAAATCGTTTGCGTGCGCATCATATCTGTCGTAAACCAGAGCGCCTGCGTTTCTCCTCCGACCACAATGGAACTGATCTGGTCTGGATTTATGTAGGGCGTAATCATCGCATCCTTGGGCAGCTTCCACCACGATGCAAAAGGTTCGACTCCATCCCGGGCAAGAGGCTGGCTCAGGGAATAGCCGAGATCGGACGAAAAGAATTGCCCGGCCGTCATTTTAAAATTTTCCGAAATCCATTTGCCGAGCTGCTGCGGAGTCTCGAAGCTCTGCTCTTTCAGATGACTCGCCACCAGCGGATCCATTACAAATGTGATTGAGCCGGTGATGCCGGCGAACGCCTGCATGATGATCAGCATTTCTTCCTGCGCCGGCCTGCAGCATCCGGCGGCGCCCATGCTGTTGATAGCGCTCCAGCCCCGGAAAATGCTGACCACGCTTTCTTCTTTTTTGAATCCCTGCTGAACGTGGAATGGCGCCCAAACGCTTCGCTCCTCATTTTCAGCAAAGCACATGTTGTTATAGTTCAGCGGATTCCCGGTCGATCCCATAAAGGTTTCGCCCAGCCGGGAGTCCCCCAAGTTGATGGTCAGGATAGTCCAGGCTCTTCCGATGACTGCGTTCGCATGATTGAAAGGGCTCAGAGCGCCCAGGCTGCAACTCATGCCGATCTCTTCGCGAATCGGCCCGTTGACGACGGCCATTCTGCCAAAGGAGGTTGTCGAACTGGGCATTGAGCCTTCCTGGCTTGCAGCCAGCGCCAAAATAACCGGCAGATGCTCCGGGCCGGCGCCCGCCATGACCGCATTGATGGCGACCTTCTCGACAGTGTATTCGAACTGCTCCTGCAGCGTCGTTATTGTCATCCTGCCTACGACTTCGTTCGGACCGGCGGCGGTTCCCGTCAGCATATGCGCAACGCGCTCTTCGGTAGGCAGAACGATCGGCAGCCCGTCAGTCCAGTCGTTTTCCAGGAAAAGCCGATGCAGGTTCTCCTCGGTGTCCGGCTTCAGTATTCGCGGCCGCGGCGCTCCCCGCACTGGTTTGGGATGGCGTTCTTCTTCAGTCAGGGGCTTTGTCAGCGCATCCATAACCTGGGGCATCAGCGGCTTGCCTGTAATCGGATCGTTGCCGTTGGCATATTGCCGCAGCACTTCCCTAGGTCTTCCAACCAACGGATAGGGCGGAAATGTGAAACGCAGATTCATTCCATGATTTTTCGAATCGGTGGTTGCGAATTCTGCGAAACGGGCGCTCGCCATCGACGCCGTAGGAATCCCGTACTGGGTTTCGAGAGCTCTGCTGTGCTCGGCGACACTCGCCGTGCACCCGTCTCAGCCACCGACCCCGATAATTGCGGCGTGCCCTTTTTGCTTGATCTCCGCGTACAGATCCGGATCACTCATGAACATATTGCCTTTTTTGTGGCGCAATTCGGTTTTAACCGACGGGATGTTATCGCGCAGCCAGGCGGCAGCTTCTTCCAAAAATTCATAGCCCCCGCCAAATCCTACATCCACAAGATAAATAGTTTTGCCCTGAATTGTATCCAGCCGTGGTGCAAGCGGCGTAGGTTCTATGGTGGCTGTCGGTTGCCCTCGAGGATCGAGAACTTCGCGTAAAGCGCTGGTTGCCTGTGCTGCGTTCTGTGCCATGTAGCTGCCTCCTTGGATGTGGTTACATTATCATCAAAGCGGTACGAATTTGAAGCCGGAAGCCAAGGAGCCGGGAGCCGGAATTCAGAATCTGGAGGCCAGAATAGCTCGCGCGTAAGCGTTTAATGGACGTCTGACTTCCTCAAAGGAGATCATAAGGACATCGGGTTGGCCATATCCAAGGTCACGAGCCAGAATCAGGTAATAGCGGCCTTCTTCTAGTGAGCTTTCATTCCGGCTTCCGGCTTCGGGTGCAATCGGAAGTGCGAGTCAATGCCGTGGGGTTTTAGGCCCGAAGGGCCGGCAGTAAATAGGCCCGGCCGTCAGGCCGGGATAGGATAAAATATAAAATGAGCGCCGAAGGCGCGGCACTTTGTCTGTTGTGCCGGCCCTTCAGGCCTCTTATTGTCTATCTTTCCCACCCCGAGCTGACGCTCGGGGCTATTTACTGCCGGCCCTCTGGGCCTAAAAACTGAAAAACCA
>JAHFUH010000427.1 GCA_023265215.1 Acidobacteriota bacterium | reverse complement strand
TCGCAATGGCTCGAGCGCTGGCATCCGATCCGTTGATTATGCTGCTGGATGAGCCGCTGTCGGCAGTGGATGAAGTTACACGATCCCGGCTCCTGGGAGAAATTTCCGATGTGCAGCGGCAATCAGCCATACCATTTCTATACGTTACCCACAACCACAATGAAGCCCTGCGCCTCGGAGACAAAATGCTTGTCATTGACGAAGGCAGGATTCTTCAAGAGGGAACGCCCATCGAAATATTCAATGCGCCTCGCTCCCTGCCGGTCGCGCGGGCTGTCGGAACTGAAAACGTATTCATGTGCAGAGTTTTAAGCCACAAAATCGAAGACGGCATAACCAGCCTGATAGCCGGATCTTGCCCCATGGAGGCTCCTTACAATGGATATGCTCTGGGAAGCCGTGTAAGTGTGGGCATCCGTTCGGAAGATATCATCATCTCATGCGAGCAGCTCCTGCAGACTAGCGCGCGCAATGTTCTGGAAGGGGTCATCAAAAATATATTGATCGAGACTGCGAATGCAGAAGTGGTTGTGTTCTGCGGCGCGGATTTCAAAGTGAGCATCACACCGGCCACCGTCAAAGCACTGGACCTGCAGGTCGGGAAAAAAGTTTTCCTGTTGATCAAAGCCCGCGCCATCCACCTCCTGGAATGATTTTCGTAGTCGTGAACGTGGTTGTAGACGATTTTGCCCAAGTCACAAAAAGCCGCATACGTCCACGACCACGTGTACGACTACCAAATATTTTAAATTTATCAGGTCCAGAAATTTGCTTCCCCAGCTTGGGATAGACCATGTAGAATTTGCAGGATGAATCAGGCGATAGGATACGCATTTCTGCTCACCGCAATCGCAGGGTTCGCCACAGGCATTGGCAGCGCGCTCGCTTACCTCACCCACCACACGAAGCGGAACCTCCTTTCCGCAGCTCTTGGCTTCTCCGCAGGAGTCATGATCTATATTTCTTTTGTAGAATTGTTCGCCAGAGCGCAGACATCGCTTATTTCCATTTATGGAAAGATCCATGGCGGGAGTCTCGCCATCCTCAGTTTTTTGGGAGGGATGATGCTGATCGCGGCCATCGATTTCCTCATCCCTTCATACGAGAATCCCCATGAAACTGGGCTTGTTGAGGAAATGGACCTTTCCAGGGAATCCCGGCAAATGCACCGGCTTGGAATGCTAACGGCCCTTGCAATAACCATCCACAATTTCCCGGAAGGAATGGCGACTTTTTTCGCCGCCCTGTCCGATCGGACCATAGGCATCTCGGTGGCCATTGCCATTGCGCTTCATAACATCCCGGAAGGGATCTCCATTTCGATACCTATTTACTACTCCACCGGTAGCCGGAGAAAAGCTTTCTGGTATTCTTTCTTAACAGGGGCCTCCGAACCGTTGGGAGCAATTGTGGGTTTCCTGGTGCTGAGGCCCTTCCTTACGGATCAGTTGATGGACATCGTGTTCGCAGCGGTGGCGGGCATTATGGTTTTCATTTCGCTGGATCAGCTGGTGCCGCATGCCAAGAAATACAGCAGCGGACATGAATCCGTTTATGGACTGATCAGCGGAATGGCGGTTATGGCTATGACTCTGCTGCTTCTGCAAAGCTGATGGCTCAAAGCTCGCAGCCTCCTTCAATCTCGAACATTTGGTTGCGGTTTCGAGCCGCGCTAGAGGCTCATCCGGAAAGCCGTTTTTTGCAAATATCGACATTGAGAACAAAGGACTTCTGGTCCGTGAAATCGACAAAAAGAGGGTTTCCGGATGGATCTCTAGGAAAAATAGGTCGTGGCTTTTCGAAATCGTTTCCAAGTCAAGCCAACCAGCGCTCCTGATCAAGCATTATGTCAGCCTTCTCGGATCTTCGTATGCGGAGTTTACTAAAGGTTGGAATAAAAATGGAGAATTTGCACAACCCTTTTCCCTTAAACAGGCTTGCGGCTGCTGGACGATTGGGATGTAGCCTAATAGTTGGAAAGGTTTTTCATTTGCTCCCAAAATGGGAACGCAGTATGCTTTCTTATGCGCATTATCGCCCGGCGGACTCTGCGCGAGTTTCGGGATCGGCATCCGGAAGCCGAACAGGCTCTTAGAGCCTGGTATCATGATGCTCGGGGAGCGGATTGGCAGTCGCCAGAAGCCATCAAACGCGTGTATGCCAATGCAAGCATTCTCGGCGAGAATCGCGTTGTATTCAACATTAAAGGCAATCGTTACCGCCTTGTGGCGGCAATCAATTATGACTATCAGATCTGCTATATTCGCTTTGTGGGAACTCACCAGGAATATGACCGGATCGATGCCGAACGGGTGTGAAATTCAATGAGGATTCGACCGATTAAGACTGACTCGGATTATCGAATGGCTTTAACTGAAATCGAGCAATTAATGGATTCACAGCCGGGCACGCAAGCTGGAGATCGTCTCGAAGTGCTCATCGCACTCGTAGAACATTATGAATCCGCGCATGAGCCGATTGAACCCCCGGACCCTATTGAAGCACTGAAGTATTACATGGAGAGCCGTAGTCTTAGGCGGCGCGATTTGGAAGCTTACCTGGGCAGCCGCTCCCGGGTTGCGGAAGTGCTTAACCGCAGACGTCCTTTATCGATTGATATGATTCGGAAACTCCGTGAAGGGCTTGGCATTTCAGCCGAAATCCTGATTCGTCCTTATAGGATCAAGAGGACTGCCGCTTGAGGGACGATTGCAGAGAGCGGAGATTCTTGAATATATGGATCGCAAAAACCGCATTCAGAATGTGCTGGACAGGTTATTCGAGAAATTTTGGAACCATCCCTCATGCAACATTTGTTGGATCTTTTAAGCAGCTATGGCCCCCTGATAGTGCTGGCTGTGGCTTTTTTGGAAGCCCTCGGGTTTCCGCTGCCTACATTTCCGTTCCTCGTCCTGTCCGGCTGTTTGATTGCCGAAAAAACGCTTTCCTGGCCTCTGGTACTCCTGGGGGCCATGGCAGGGACAATTACAGGCGATATGCTCTGGTTTTGGCTGGGCAAGCGATTGGGGAGTCGTGCACTTGATCTGCTGTGCAGGCTTTCCATAAATCCGGATGCCTGTGTAGATCGCTCGGAAAAACTGTTTCACATGGGCTCTACCGCCACGATCCTGACGGCAAAACTGGTTCCGGGACTGAATACGCTTGTTCCATCCCTTGCCGGAATCATGAGAATGGAATTGCAGCGCTATGCAATGCTCGACGCTGCGGGCATTCTTTTATGGGCCGGAACAGGCCTGGGCTTGGGAATGGCTTTCGGAAGAGGAGTCCTTGTTCATCTGGCGAGCGTTCAGCATGCACTGCTGCTGTTGCTGATTGGAATGGTCGGATTTTATATCACCTTCAGGATTGCCTATCACATTTATCTGGTGAAATGGTATTCCATCCCTCGAATTGAAGCGGACTCCCTCTATGAAAAATTGGCTTCAGCCGAGGGCGCCGTTTTGGTGGATCTTCGAAATAATTCCGCCTACACGAATTCGCTTCAAGTTTTGCCGGGAGCCATACGCATTCCGCCTGCCGAATTTGAGCGAAAAGTGGATTCCCTGCCGCGGGAAAAAGGCATTGTTTTTTATTGCACTTGACCTCGCGAAGCAACGAGCGCCAGGCTGGCGCGAGTATTAATCAATCATGGTTATGAAAATGTCATGGTTCTAAAGGGGGGATTCGAATCATGGGTGCAGCGCGGCTATTTAACCGATCCCAAGCCGGGATTCCAAACCTTTGAGACGAGCGCAAAATAACCATGAAGAATTCAACGTGAAGGCAGCAGCACTATGACGTAAGCCGCCTCTGAAAAACCTCTCAATAATATCTGTTGTTTAAGGATTCGGAGCCTGAGTCCCGGAGTTATCAAACAAGGACGCTAACCCGGTTTATTCATGAAGGTTCGTAGCGAGGCGGCGCAGACGGGCATGGATACAAGGCGCGCGATGAGAGGATTCCGCAGGCGTACTCGACAGTACGTCGAGGAATCCGACCGAGCGCAACGCAGTAAACATGCCCGGATCCGCCGCCGCAGTAGAAGCTTCATGAATAATCCGGGTTAAGCCTTTGATGGCGCGCAGAAATAATCTGCAACAATCAGCCCATCGAATCTCCCGCACATCCAAATATTTCTTTATTTGTTATAAACGTAATTATTACATATTTAAACTATTTACCACTATATAATACCAATTATTACATCTACTCCTCTGCAACAGGAGTGGTGCATGCGCAGGGATTTGGCGCGCAGTAAGGACGCGGAATAGGCGGATTACACGGGCTAGCACGGATGATCATGATTAATATAAATCGCGCATGGAGACGGGAATGAAGAAAAACGCAATTTCAATGGCCGTTCTTATCCTGGTTTTTTTTCTAAGCTTGATCATGTTTGCTCAGCCATCCCAAAAGAAAGTCCAGTCCCGGGCCTATGCGGGGCATGAGAGCGACAGGGATATTCAAAATTTTGTCCGCCAATACCCCAAGACTGTGGGGACGCGCCTTGACGATTGCCAGACCTGTCATCGCAGTGGAGTAGCAGGAACGGACACGGAAAGAGAATACAGCCCTTGCGGCTATTGCCACCTGCTCCAATACCCTAATGCAAGATTCAAGACCGGAGTTCCTGCCAGGTTCGAAGACACGCTTAATGCATACGGAATCGAATACAAGCGGAATGGTCGCACGTCGGAGGCTTTGGCGGCTATTGCCCGGCTGGATTCGGACGGAGATGGGTCAACAAATTCAGACGAAATAGCAGCCTTGCGCTACCCGGGCGATTCCGCCAGTAAGCCCAAACAGCCTCTCGCCCCAATCGTGACACTCACATGGGATCAAATTCAGAAACTTCCCCGCCAGAATCAATTCCTGCTGATGAACACCACTTCCGAACCTTTCGACGATTATGCTGGCTATGCAGGAGTAACCATGAAAGACCTGCTTCAAAAGGCAGGAGTCGACCTTAATGGAGTAACCGGAATTACGGTTTTCGCCCCGGACGGATTTAGCAGCGATTGTTCAATTGAAGACATCAGCAATTCGTATCCAAAGGCTTCTTTCTACGCAGAGCCTGGAACCATTACCGATAAAGAAAAAACTATCGTTCATTATCCGGATTCGATCCCGGCGGGCATCTTGGATGGCAAG
>JAHFUH010000052.1 GCA_023265215.1 Acidobacteriota bacterium | reverse complement strand
GTTGCATTCTCCTCCAGCACGGATTCGCGCCGGATATCGGAAGCGGATCCGGCGAGACGGTTGGCTTCATCAGAATCCGCCTGTAAAGGCTTCGGCTCCGAGATGGACCAATCTCTTTCCCCGTTGCGCACAAGCGTAATATGTTGGCTCGCGGCGGAAATGTCTATCTGTCGGACTGTGCTGCCGTCCAACTTCCAGATCTGGTTTTCAGCCTGCTTTGCCTTGTCGCGCTGCTCTCCTCCCTTTATTTCGTAAAAATAAAGGTAGGCGCCCAGCCCAAGGCACAAGATCAACAGTATCAGGGTACCTTTAAAGCGCACGCTATCTCCTCCGGCGGTTCAAGACAACCGCAACTCCGGCAATAAGAGCGATGCCGGGCAGCAGAAAGATGGCAACCAGCCTTAACGTCGCAAGCTGGCTCTGAGACAGGACCATTCGTCGATCTTCAGGAGATTTGGGCCGGATGGAAATGAGATCTTCATCCTGAGCAAGCCAGCTGACCATGTTCAAGAACAAGTTGCCGTTGCCTGCATTCGCAAAGTACGAATTCATCGGGAAATTGGATGTTCCGGCCACAACCAGACGAGATTTCTGCGCAGGCGCGTTATCGGAAGAGGGCTTTATTTCCTTTGAGGCTGCGACTGCCAGGGGAAGCGGGCCTTTCAAGTCCTTTTGCGGATCGAAGGAAGCTTCTTTGCTCCCGAGATTGGTCTCTCCCCAGCTGTTATCGTTGCTCTTGAACAGCGTTTCGACGGTTATCCCGTTCGGGGGATTCTTATCCGGCTGAATAGAGCGCGTGAACGGGAAAAAGGTCATAATTCTAAAGCGCTCGGTTATTTTATGATTTTCATAGCGTTGCACCAGTGGCATGCTTGGCCCCGCGCCCATGAGCCGGCCTAAGCCGCTCACATCCAGAACCATGTCCTTGTCTGCCTGGATTCCCCACGCCTTTAAAAGAGAGTCGAAAGAAGGGGATGGCGGAGGATCTACCAACAACAGCATCCCGCCCCCTTTTGTATTAAGGAAATCGCTTATAAACTGAATTTCCTGAGGGAAGGGCTCCGTTGTGGCCCCTGCATCAATGAGGACCTTGGCATCGTCGGGCACTTTGCCCTGGCCGGCTAGATTCAGCGTGTCTACCTTGTAGCCCTGGTCCTCCAGCCCCTTCTTCACCTCCGAGTAACCCGTCTGTTCGGTATCGGCGGGGTCCTTTTCACCATGCCCCTGAATGAAGTAGATCTTCTTGGCCTCCGATCGTCCCACTTTTATGATCGCATTGGTAAGATCCTGTTCCTGAACTTCCTCGGAGCGCTTTTCGACTTTTTCTTTTCGTGTGCTGTCGCTGCATGAAACGACTACAGTGCCGAACTTGACTTGGCGCCCGGTAAATGGATCTTGTACGGTGCCATAGGTTGTAACCTCGAACTGCTTGGCTACATCGGGCCGCTTGTCCGGATCAATGAACTCAAAACGGATGTGCCGACTTTCCGTTTGGTATTCAGTAAGCAGTTCTTTTAAAGGAGCGTAATCACCGCCCGAGAAAAAGGCTTTAATATCCACATCCTTTTTAAGCTTCTGCAGAACTTGAACAGTTTGAGGTGCCAGCGTATAGCTGCCCACTGCGGTCATGTCGAATCTTTTCGGGTGCTTTTGCCCGAGATAATTCAATCCTGCAACAATCGCAATGACAAGAATAAGAGAGACCACGTAGTTGGCAAGATATTTTGTGGAGCGTTTTCCGAGACTCGCCATCATCTGGCGGAAGTTGGCGGCAATACCAACAATGATCAGCAATCCGCCAATGATTACCATGCCAATATTCCATTTTTCCCAAACATTGGCAATCAAGTACCGGCTTAAAGCAGCTAATAGAAGAAGCAGGCCTAATGTACGTGTGTCGAATTTTTGTAGTAATTTTTTCATTAGCCTTTCCACCGCATGGATTCGAGCGAACGATATGCCAGGAATAATCCGACGAAGGCGAACGTCACATAAAATATCACGTGCGTTGAATCGATCACGCCCTTGATAAAGTCTTCCAGATGACTGATGACGGAGAGATAACTCACAACGCTTTTGGCTGCGCCTGAGGTTGGCGCGAAAATCTCAACAAGCCATAAAACAAGACTTACGCCAAAAGTAATGATGACCGCAACAATCTGGTTTTCCGTCAGCGTCGAAATAAACAGTCCTACAGCGAGCATCGCCGAGCCGAACAGGAACAATCCCAAATAGCCTGAGAGAACCGGCTTCAATTCCGGCTTACTGTAAACGAACAGCGGGAAAATCGTTATAGCGCTGCCTAAAAGCATCAGCAGAAGAAAAGCAAGGCTGGCCAGATACTTTCCTATCAAGGTTTGAAGGTTACCAACAGGGGTAGTCAACAGCAGCTCTATAGTTCCACGTTTTTTTTCCTCGGCAAAAAGCCCCATGGTCAGCATGGGAACAATAAAGAGCAGAACAACGCTTATAGTATTGAACAAACCCCGCGTGATAATACCCGGCACGTCAATTGCTTGTTGAATTTGCCCCATCTGAGCTGATGACAATTGAGCAACATAGCCAAAGAAAAATAATCCGGTTATAAACAGGAACACCGTTAAAACCACATAAGCAATCGGCGAGACAAAATAGCTTTTCATCTCGCGCTGCCAGATCGCCAGTATGTTTTGCATTTAGGACCTCTCAAATGATCAATGCTATGGAGCTGGGAGCGGGGCGTCGCGCCCGCGTCTCATTTACTCTTGCTCGTTAGTAGTGAGATTGATGAAGACATCTTCCAGGCTCATCGATACTCCGCGGAGATCGAGCAGCTTCCAACCTGCGCTTGCCACAACAGTTGCCAGCGCCGGACGAAGATCACTGTTCAGCTTGGATTCAACGATAAACGTATGCGGACCTCCGCTCTTGCCTTCCTCTTTTTGGACACTCAGGACTCCATCGATTGATTTAATCTTTTCACAAATCTCATCGGGCGGGCCATCAACCGTTAATGAAATCCTCTCGGTGCCCTTCATCTGATCAGCCAGACCTTCCGGAGTGTTCATGGCCACCACTTTGCCCTTGTTGATGATGACAACACGGCTGCAAGTCATGCTGACTTCCGGCAGGATATGGGTTGAAAGAATTACTGTGTGACTGTAGGCAAGCCCTTTTATCAATGAACGAACTTCATGGATTTGATTGGGATCCAAGCCTATCGTTGGCTCATCCAAGATCAGGACTTCCGGGTTGTTCAGCAAAGCCTGCGCCAACCCTACTCTCTGTTTGTAGCCTTTCGAAAGCCTTCCTATGATCCGGCTACGGGCATCGCCCAGACCGCATTTCTCCACAACCTCGCCAACCTGCGCCTTTCGATTTGACTTGGCGCCTTTGATCTTCGCCACAAAATCCAGGTAGGATTCTACGCTCATCTCAGGGTAAAGGGGCGGGTTTTCCGGGAGATAGCCGATTCTCTTTCGGACTTCAAGGCTCTCCTCAAATACGTCATATCCGGCCACCCTGGCCGTCCCTTCCGTCGCGGGCATAAAACAGGTAAGAATGCGCATGGTGGTGGTTTTTCCCGCTCCATTCGGACCGAGGAATCCAAGGATTTCCCCTTTTTCCACCTTGAACGAAATGTCGTCGACTGCCTTGCGGCCATTATAGACTTTGCTCAGGTGTTCTACTTCGATCACAGTTAATTCCTCCCGGCGCTGATTGGCGGCTTTATTGTGAAACTTTTTATGATATTTAAAACCTTGGGTCGAGTCAACCCTGTATCCCAACAAGTTTTAAGGACTTCAGGGGGTCAGTTTCAAGCCGCGCAGCCTCTAAAGCCATGAGAAATAATTAACTTTACGTTACGAAAATATCAAAATCAGGTTGCGAAAAATGAGCAAGGATGCTATAAGGAAAATGGAACGAAATAAATGCTCTTCCGTAATAATCGGGCGTAAAGATGTTCCAACCTTGATGAGATGAGGTGACAAACCGTGGGGTCCACAAAAAATCATCCCGCCCGATGAAACTATTATAGGTATCGACTATCTATATTAAATGTAATCGCTATATCGGGTTACATGAGGGTCGGGACCAATTAGCTTGAGCGCCTCAGAGCAATTATAAGTGAACAAATAAATAGCTTTAGCGTAAGGGGTTTTCGACAAGATTCTCCCTAGAGGATATTACTAACCATGATCGAATTAGAGCAAGATGATGTCTTGGAAGAAACCGAATTCGAATCCATCGATTTGGACAGCGAAGATCTGGATGCTTCGAATCAATTTCCAAGACTGACACGCGCAAATTACGTCGACAGAGTCCGGTTTGCCCGTGTTCCCGATGAAACCAGAGTTGCCGGCAAACGGGAGGAATCCACCTCCTCGGCTGATCCGCTTTACATTTATTACAGAAGCATGAGCAAAATTCCGTTGCTCACACGTGAACAGGAAGTGTATCTAGCCAAAAAGATCGAGTCGGCAAAGCTCAATACGCTCCGGCTCCTGTCGCTGACGACCATCAACAGCTTCAAGATTATGCAACTGGCGGAAGAACTGCAGCCCGTGGGGGCCCCCGCCGCTATGCCGCAATTCGGAGTTGAAGAGAAGAAGGAAGAAAACGAGGTTACTCTGGAAGAGCGAAACAGGCTGCGCATGCGGCAGATCCGCAGGATTGTCAGCCGAATGGAAAAACTGGAATCCAAGTACCGGCTGGAAAAAGCTGCCGCCCAGCGGAGCAAAACGCGCACCGGCAAGGCAAACCAGACCAAAATAAAGAACAATCGCGAGGCAATTTATCAGTCCATGCAGCGGATTGATTTCTCCGAAAGCCAGATCGGCGCTTTGGTTGAGAGCGTGGAAGAAGTCCTGCACAAGATGGAAGAGGCGCAGGATATGGCAAAGACAGCCGCCGCGCTGCGCGACTCCAGCCCCAAAATGGTTAAGGAAGCACGTGCGCATTTGAATGAACTCGAGGCGCAATATCTGACCAATAAAGAGGAATTGCGCAAAATCCTGGCGCTGATCAGCGAAAACAAAACTGAGATGCTGCATGCAAAAGACCAGTTCGTCCGTTCCAACCTACGCCTGGTTTTAAGTATAGCTAAGAATTATTCTTATCCTGGATTAGACCTTCTGGATCTTGTTCAGGAGGGAAATATCGGCCTTATGAAGGCTGTCGACAAATTCAACTACAGGCTGGGCCACAAATTTTCGACCTATGCCACGTGGTGGATCAGGCAGAGCATTACCCGAGCGATAGCGGACCAGGGACGCACCATCAGGATTCCGGTCCACATGGTAGAAGCCATGAACCGGGTTTTGAAGGTCGCCAATGAGCTTACCAAGCGCATGGGCCGGGAGCCTTCGGTTCACGAACTCGCAAAAGAGCTCAAAACTCCTGTCGCCAAAGTGACACAGATTTTAAAGGCTGCCCAGGAACCGATCTCTCTTGAGGCCAGCATCGCAGATAACAAAGACGCGGTGTTGAACAAGTTTATCGAAGACAAGAATGCGATTTCTCCTGACGAAGACGTAATGAAACAAAACCTTCGCGAGGTGACGAATTCCGCCCTGCAATCGCTATCCCCGAGAGAGCAGGAAATTGTTCGCATGCGTTACGGCATCAACGAAACGGGAAAAGAATACACTCTGCAGGAAGTGGGAGAAATATTCCAGGTAACCCGGGAACGCATCCGCCAGATCGAGGAAAAAGCGCTGCTGAAACTGCGCAGCCCTTACCGTTCCAATAAACTGCGCGAGTTTGCAGATTTTATAAGCAAGAACTAGGATTTAAAGCGAATAAACAAACTGCCCGCGGCAAAAAGTATTCCGCCGCGGGCAGTTTGTTTATGGTCCTAGCAGCAAGTCTCATGGCGCGCACAGCGCCCTCTATTTTACTGCCTTTTTCAAATCACTCCCTGACGCAAATTTTGGAGTTTTATGGGCAGCAATTTTGATGGGAGCGCCCGTCTGAGGATTCCTTCCCATTCGAGCCTTCCGTTTGGCGACCGAAAAAGTGCCAAAACCGACAATCGTCACTTTTTGGCCTTTTTTAAGCGAAGCCGTCACACTGCCGATCAGTGAATTGAATGCAGCTTCAGCTTGAGATTTAGTAAGCTCGGCATCTTTTGCAATTTTTCCTACAATATCGCCTTTGTTCAAATGAATTCCCCCCTTTCTGCGGCCGTTTTTGAGGATTCTATAGTGGGTGTTATTACACCGATGTTTCCTGTAGTCAAGCCAAAAAAAGGCGAAGACCCCTGTCAATGCAGTGGAAAATAGGAACTTAGGCCTGTGGCATAGTCCAGCTGTATGGAGGAATTTCTGAACCGCAGAATATCGAACAATAAAATTGAATTTAGAAGTACTGGTTGTGTTAGCCTCACTTCTGCAGTTCAAAATTCCTTGTTCAATATTCTAAATTTCAAATGTTTTTTGCCTGGAAATTTTCACCAAAACTGGAATTGCAAAAATATGTTTTTACAGAAGTCTTTGGGCCAGATTGCCGATTCATGGAGACGTGCCCTAGTGGAGCATTCGGGCTGCACGCCAGGGTTTTATTTTGATATCCTGTTTACTCAGGAGAAGTAATGCCGCAAAAAGCATTGTGTGTAGCCTTCCTCTGGCACATGCATCAGCCAGATTACCGCAACATGCAAACCGGGGAAACTTATCTGCCGTGGACGAGATTCCACGCCGTGAAGGACTATCACGACATGGCAGCCCTGGCCGAAAAGGCTGGGATGCGTCTCACAATCAATGTCGTTCCCTCACTTATGGATCAACTCGTTTCCTATGGAGAGGGAAACGCTCGCGAAACCCACGCAATCCTTACTCTCCGGGACGCATCCATATTGGCAGAACACGAGAAGATCTTTCTCTTAAAAGCTTTCTTTATGCTGTCCCCAAAACATATGGTATCCCCATACCCAAGGTACCAAGAGCTTTGGGATCGCAGGGGAAATCCCGACGAACAAGGAATATATTCGTCGGGGCTGCGGAGTTTCACAACTCAGGATTACCGCGATCTGCAGATGTGGTACAACCTGACATGGTGCGGGCAGGAATTGAGGCGGGATCCTGAAATAGCGCGGTTTTTCTCCAAGGGACGCGGATTCACAGAGGAGGACAAGAAACGCCTCCTTGAAATTCAGAACTCCTTTATCAGCCGGATCCTCCCATTTTACAGGAGCCTTTCGGAATCGCGGAAGATTGAGATATCCGTTTCTCCTTATTATCACCCCATTTTACCGCTGCTTTGCGATACTCACTCCGCGCGGGAATCTCAACCGTCGATCCCTTTGCCTCCAGGTCCTTTCATTTACCCGCAGGACGCAAGAGAGCACATATCGCGATCGCTCCGGATCTATGAAGAATCATTCGGCTGCGTAGCACGCGGCATGTGGCCTTCCGAGGGGGCTCTCAGCGATGCGGCCTTGCATGAGGCTAGAAAAGCAGGAATTCAGTGGCTGGCCTCCGACGAGAGCGTTCTCCTGAACTCGCTTCAGAAGGACCATCAGGCTGCAGGGCATTTGCCTCCGGAAAGAAAATTCTGCGCCTATCACTGGGGGAATGCTCCCGAAGGTCCATGCCTCTTTTTCCGGGATCACGCGCTCTCAGATCTTTTCGGATTCTCTTACCAGCATTGGCCGGCAGAAGATGCCGTTGAGGATTTTTTTAAGCGACTGAGGGGCATTCGCAACAGTCTGCCGGATGACAAGCATTATGTCGTTCCCGTAATCCTGGATGGAGAAAACGCATGGGAGCACTATCCGGACAACGGGACTGAATTTCTGAGTATTCTTTATCGAAGGCTCTCCAAATCTGAAGAGTTTCACGCCGTGACTTTTTCTGAGTTCCTGGAATTGGAGAAGCATCGCGAGCCGTTAAAATCGGTCGTGGCGGGAAGCTGGATCTACGGAAATCTGGCGACATGGATCGGCCATTCGGAAAAGAACAGGGCTTGGGAACTGATGACAGACGCCCGCAAATTTTTGAATTCATATCAGCGCACCAATCCTGGGCAAAAGCAGTTGGATTTAGCTTTCCACGAGATGATGATTGCGGAAGGGAGCGACTGGTTCTGGTGGTATGGGGACGATCACCAGACCGACAATGCAGCGGAGTTCGATGCATTGTTCCGCAGCCACTTGAAGAACGTCTATAGATATCTGGATGCACCTCCTCCAATCAGTCTGGACGAGCCGATCAAAAAGACAACGTCGATCGTTCAGCTGAAGAATCCCGTGCATACGATATCCCCGCAAATCAACGGGAAAGGCGGTAATTATTTCGACTGGCTTTCCGCCGGATATGCAGTCCCGGTCGGCGGTGACTCGATGCATCGCATCGATCGCCTGATTGAAAAAATTCTCTTCGGTTTTGACCTAAGCAGTTTTTACTTGAGGCTCGATCTGGCACCCACCCGGATGTCCGAATTTCCGGAGACCAGCTCCATCAGGATTCACTTCATTTCCTCGAAAGAATGCTCATTGAGCATTGAATATTCGGGCAAATGGAACTGCAAGGCATTGCAGTGGCCGTCCTCTGATCAGCATCCGATATTCGCCGGCGACAAAGTGCTCGAATTAGGAATTCCGCTGGAAGTGCTGGCTGTGCATAAGCCGGAGGATGTGAGTCTGTTTATCCTGGTGATGGATAGTGGAAGAGAAATTGAACGTTTTCCGAATACAGGCTTTTTAACCATCCATACAAACCCATGGACTCTGGATCAACAGGACTGGGTTGTGTGATCAAAATTATGATCACACTATCGAGAGGAGGAGATTACGCTGAGTACCTATCCAATAAAATCGATTCCCGATGAAACCGCCGACCTGCTCGCAAGGCTCAAGCGTCTCGCCGGAAATTTGTGGTGGACCTGGAACCAGGAATGCCAGGAAATTTTTCAAGAGCTCTCTCCTCGCGGCTGGCAGGATGTTTACCATAATGCCGTTGCGGTTCTGCAGGATATTTCCGAGTATGAACTGCGCACCCGCCTTCGGGATCCTTTCTTCGCCAAGCGGGTCCGCAATGTACTGACAGCTTTCGATGCGTATATGAATCAGAAAGACACCTGGGCGGCTCGAAACGCCCCGACTCTCGTTGCGCACTCGGTGGCTTACTTCACCGCCGAATATGGTTTCCATGAAACACTCCCCATTGCCGCCGGTGGGCTTGGCATTCTTTCGGGGGACCATGCCCGGTCTGCAAGCGATCTCGGGCTTGGCCTCGTTGGAATCAGCCTCTTTTATAGGGAAGGCTATTTCCAGCAGTCGATCAATAGGGACAATTGGCAAACAGAGTTTTACTCTCCGCTAAACCCTGATTCGCTGCCGCTTGAACCTGTGTTGAACCAGGCAGGGGAACGGCTGGTCGGCGAAGTGGAGATAAACCTTACCCGTGTGCGATTCCAGGCATGGAAGGTGAATGCGGGTCGCTGTTCCATTTATCTCCTGGATGCCAACCGGCCTGAAAACGAGCCGTTTTTCCGCGATCTGACTCTGCGGGTATACGGAGGCGACAGTTCCACCCGGATTATGCAGGAGATGCTGTTGGGTATCGGAGGGGTGCGCCTCTTGCGGGCCCTTCACATCGAGCCTTCCATTTTTCACATGAATGAAGGACATGCGGCCTTCATATCACTCGAGTTGATTCGCGAAAAAATTGCCCAGGGTCTCACGTTTGATGAAGCGTCCACCCGCACTCGCCGGCAATGCATCTTTACTACCCACACGCCCGTTGAAGCCGGGCATGACCGTTTTGGACAGGACCTTGTGCAGTATGCGATGCAGCGATTTCAACCACAGGTTACATCTTCATTCGACCAACTGATGGCTCTGGGCCGTGTCGATCCAAATAACAAACAGGAGCCCTTCTGCATGACGGTGCTGGCCCTGAAGACCACGCGTTCCGCCAATGCCGTGAGCGAACTGCACGGCGAAGTAAGCCGCAAAATGTGGCAATGCCTCTATCCGGGGAAATCCGTTGATGAGGTCCCGATCGGGTATATTACAAACGGCATTCACCTGATGGGGTGGATGAAGGGCCCGGTACGCAGTTTCTGGAGAAATAAGCTTGGGCCCAACTGGGATAAAGATATCAACTCGGAAGACTTCTGGCAGCGAATGCTGGATCCGGAGTTTGTAACAGATGAGGAAATCTGGGCTCTCCGGTACAGATTACGGCGCTCCCTGATCGAATTCGCCAGGCGCCGTTACCTTATGCGGCGGATGTCGTTGGGGGACACAAGCTTTTTTGATCGACTGCTCGATCCTGACGCTCTGACCATCGGGTTTGGCAGGCGGTTCGCCACCTATAAGCGTGCTACCCTTGTGTTCGAGGATTACGATACTATCGTAAAGCTGGCGACAGATCCGCTTCGGCCGATCCAGTTTATCTTTTCCGGAAAAGCGCATCCGGCAGATAACGAGGGAAAGCGCATCATTCAGAAAATAATTCATCTCAGCCACTTCAGCGAGCTGAGAGGCCGGATTGTGTTTATTGAAAATTATGATGTCCACATAGCGCGCCAGATGGTCTCCGGCTGCGATATCTGGTTGAACAATCCCAGGCGTCCCCTGGAGGCCTCCGGAACGAGCGGGCAGAAAATCATCTGCAACGGCGGCCTGAATATGAGCATTCTGGATGGCTGGTGGCGCGAAGCCTACGACGGAACAAACGGATTTGCAATCGGGGAAGACAGCCAACCCGATTCAATCGTTGAACAGGATCGCCTGGACAACGCCAATCTCTGCAGGGTGTTAAAAGATGAGGTAGTTCCCTGTTTTTACGATCGGGATGATCGCGGCATTCCTCGCAAGTGGCTCGGAAGAATCCGGCGATCCATGGCAACCATGCTGCCCAAATTCACTACCTGGCGCATGGTCCAGGAATACAGCAAGCAGTACTACCTCGTCGAATAAAATGGGACGCACACCTAATTTTCGCCCTCACGTTCGCATCTATCCGGGATTTGACAGGCGAAAATAGGTGTGCGTCCCCATTCCCTTTATTCTCCATACATTTCCGTTATGGTTCGTCGCAATACCGTAGCTTCATCGCGGGATAGAACACCGAGTTTTGCCCCCAACCGGCTTTTACAGATGATTCGGATTTGATCAACCGCAATTTCCGCATTGCGCCGGCCAATCCGCACTTGCTGCCGTGAACACCACGCGGGATGAATACTGGTCGTCAGAGGGCATATCGTTACGATTTGGAGTTGCTCGTTCAAAATATCCAATCTGACAATGACAACCGGCCTCTTTTTCGCCATCTCCGCACCTTGCACCGGTCCCAGGTCGGCCCAGCGGACTTCATAGCGTTTTAATGTTTCACATGGGGCTTTTCCTGTACCTAGGGCCTGGTGCGGCCACGCTAGTCGGATCTCCGGAATCCAAGGATGAGATTCCAGGCCATCGGCGGCCGTGGCATCCAATTCGCGCCAGTCTTCTTCCGAGAGCGCCATCTCCCGTGCAGTATCTTTCCATTGAGCTTTGGGACCGGAAACTCCGCAGAGCGCAGCACTATTCCATCACTTCTCTCTTCCATGAAAACTGTGGCGCCGACTCCATATCCGCGCAACGATGCGGCGGGGACGCGAATCCCTTTGGAATTGCCTATGCGCGCGATTTTGAGTTCAATAGCCTTCTAATTACTGTAATCACAACCGGCAGGCAAATCAAGCAGGAGATAGTGGTGGGATGGGCACCATCTCTTTGGGCAATTCAACCACTGCAGGAATAGTAGAGGGTCCCGCCAGTCGGCCCCGTTTCCAAGTCAACGCTGAGGGGAAGCGGCAAACGGCATACCATCCCAAATAACATTGCCTTCGATGTATTGGACAAGCCCAGCCTTCGTGCTTATTACTTGCTAAGCCTGAACAGCGCCGGCAACCGCCGACAAAAAGAAAATCGTGGCTAGGAGCCTGTCCAAGTATATAGAAGAGGCCGCGCGCATGGGGCTTGCGCGGCGAACGCATGGCGCGAGGAGGAGACGGCGATGTCGACGCACATCGTTGACGACGAGTCACACGATTAATGATACTGCGCGAGTCTCCAAAGCTTCAGATTAAAACTGCCCGAATTGGAAATTAGCCGGCAAAAACCCAATCTCTGCCGTTGAATTGCGCAAGGAGGAATGCTAGGATCCAGCCTGAAAACAAGACCGTGCATTACAACAACAGGGGTTTGTTGGAGGCGGTCTGAAAAATGCAAAACACTTATGCCAGAATTACGTCACGATCCGATTCAAAGACGATGGGTCATTATAGCCGCAGAACGCGGGCGGCGGCCTTCTGATTTCCTCCAGGAGGTGATTCCAACAGCAAGCGAATCCTGTCCTTTCTGCGAAGGGAATGAATCAAAAACACCTCCGGAAATAGCCGCGATCAGAAACGGCACCAGACCCAATCAGCCAGGATGGGAAGTGCGTGTAATTCCGAATAAATTCCCGGCGCTCCGGATCGAAGGGGACCTCGGCAGGGAAGGAATCGGCGCGTATGACCGGATGAACGGAGTCGGGGCTCACGAAGTGATTATCGAAACGCCCCAGCACTCTCTGAATCTGGCCGATGCGCCTCTTGAGCATATCCATAAAGTGCTGCGCACATATCGAGAACGACTGCTTGATCTTTTGCGTGATCAGCGATTCAAATACATTTTGATTTTTAAAAACCACGGCACTGCGGCAGGCGCTTCCCTGACGCACCCGCACACCCAATTGATAGCGACTCCGGTGACGCCCCTCACTTTGGCGGAAGAACTGAATTCCGCTAAAGATCATTTCAGGGAAAAGGAGCGCTGCCTGTTCTGTGATCTGATTCGCCAGGAACTGGAATCCGGGGAGCGGATCATTCTCGCAACGGACAAATTCGTCGCATTGGCACCATTCGCATCCCGATTTCCTTTTGAAATATTCATTGCTCCTCGCCAGCATCACCACAGCTTTGCGGAAGCGAGCGACGACATGCTTCATAATCTGGGCATGGTGCTGAAAGAAGTTTTGCTTCGAATAAAGAAATGCCTTAAGGACCCGCCATACAATTATCTGATCCACACGATCCCCAACGTAAGAGTAAGACCGAGGCGCGCTTCATACTGGGACACGATAGAACAGGATTTTCATTGGCATATTGAACTTATCCCCCGCCTTACCCAGGTAGCCGGCTTTGAGTGGGGAACCGGCTTTTATATCAATCCTACTGCTCCGGAGGAAGCAGCGAAATATCTGCGCGAAACAGAGATTTAAAAGCAGCAAGATAATCCCTCCGTCTTTTGTCCCTGGAATTCCAAACGACTATGAATCAAACCGAACCTTTGAAAATCGTTATGTTCGCAGCGGAAGTCGCCCCGTTTACCAAGGTGGGAGGGCTTGGAGACGTGATCGGAGCGCTGCCTAAGGCTCTGGAAAAATTAGGGGCAAACATCTCCATCGTCACACCGGCATACAAATCGACGATAGAGGGGAATTTCGGTCTTCAGAACTGCCCTCAAGTGCCCGGATTCGATATTTCAATGGGATCATCCATTGAACACGTGAAGGTTCTGAAAACCCGAATGGAAGGGACTTTGATCGATGTGTATTTTGTCGGGTCCGGCAGGTATTTCGATCGCGAAGGGATATACGACGATCCATCAACCAGAGAGGGTTATCCCGACAACATGAAGCGCTTCATTTTTTTTATGAAGGCAGGCCTCGGGTTGATCCTGAGAATAGGAACCCCCATGGATATAGTGCACTGTCACGAGTCCCAAACAGCGCTTATTCCCGGCATGATTCGCACAGGCTATCGGAACCACCCTACGTTTGCGCATACGGGCACCCTGTTTACCATCCATAACCTTGCATATCAAGGTGTCTACACGGAAGAAGCGCTCCATTTTGCAGGGATTGACAGGAAGCATTTCTACGCCTTTTCTCCATTCGAGTATTGGAACAAGGTGAATTTCATAAAAGCAGGCATCATGTTGGCGGACAAGGTGAATACGGTAAGCCAGACCTATGCAGCGGAAATTCAAACCAGCCATGAATTTGGCGTTGGGCTGGAAGGAGTGCTGCAGAGCAGAAAAAGGGATGTCAGCGGCATCGTCAATGGCATTGATTACGCCGAATGGAACCCCGGGAGCGATCCTCTTATTCCAGCTCATTTCTCCACGCTTGATCTCTCGGGCAAAGAGAAATGCAAGGAGCTCCTGAAGCAACAATTAAACCTGCCCCAATCTTCAGGCAGAATCCCTTTGATTGGCATCGTCTCCCGGCTTGTGGATCAAAAAGGATTCGATCTGATAGAAGAATCTATTCAGGAAATTATGGCTTTGAATTTGCAGCTGGCCGTCCTGGGAACTGGGCAGGAAAAATATATGTCCCTGTTCCAGAGCATCGCGTCATGCTATCCGGAGAAAGTGGCGGTTCGGCTGTCATTTGACAATGAACTGGCGCACAGAATCGAGGCAGGCTGCGACATTTTCCTGATGCCGTCCAAATACGAGCCCTGCGGACTAAATCAGCTTTACAGCATGCGCTATGGAACGATTCCAATCGTAAGAGCCACCGGCGGTCTTGCCGATACGGTTGCCGACGAAAGCAGCGGAGAAGGAACAGGTTTCAGCTTTAAACGCTATTCAGCGGCGGAAATGATGATTGCCATCCAGCGCGCGCTGAAGGCTTATACAGACATAGCTCGATGGCAGCCGCTCATGATGCGGGCAATGAATCAGGATTGGTCCTGGAATAGATCCGCGCAAAAGTATCTGGAACTCTACCGGACGATCCGCTCGCAAAAGCACGCGTAGCTTTGTTGCCAATATTCCCTAAATATTCAAAGCCATTCACGCTCACGTCCACGTCAACGATCGCAGTTTCTTCCATGATCGTGCTCATGGACGTAGACGGCTTTTCCGATACTGCGATACCTACCCCGATTTAAAGCTATCGGAAGGCATCCAAACCTGTTATTGCCTGGCCTACTATTAGCGTGTGGATGTCGTGCGTCCCTTCGTATGTCTTGACTGCTTCCAGATTGCACATGTGCCGGATTATGGGAAATTCCAGACTGATGCCGTTAGCTCCCAGAATGTCGCGCGCCAGCCTTGCTGTTTCCAGTGCGATCGCAGTGTTGTTCCTTTTGGCCAAAGACGTCTGGCTGTGATCGATTTGCTGTTGGTCTTTCAATCTGCCCAGACGATGGACAAGAAGCTGGCCTTTTGTAATTTCCGTCAGCATGTATACAAGCTTGTCCTGCACTAGCTGAAACCCGCCGATCGGTTTATCAAACTGTATTCTCGATTGCGAATACTCCAGGGCTGCTTGATAGCAAGCCATGGCCGCGCCGAGTACGCCCCAGGCGATTCCATATCGGGCCTGATTAAGACACAACAACGGGGATAGAAGTCCTTCCGATTTCGGCAGCAGGTTTTCTTCCGGGATGGCGCATTCATCAAAAATCAGCTGCGATGTTATGGAGGCTCTCAGCGACATCTTGTGCTTGATTTCCGGGGCGCTGAAACCTTTCGTCCCTTTTTCCACAAGGAAGCCTTTGACTTCGCCTTCGTGCTTTGCCCAAACGACGGCCAGATCGGCGATTGTCCCGTTGGTGATCCACGATTTGGCGCCCGTCAAAATCCAGCGGTCTCCTTTCTTGACTGCACGCGTGCTCATGTTTCCCGGATCCGAACCATGATCCGGCTCGGTAAGGCCGAAGCAGCCGATCTTTTCTCCGCTAGCCAGCCTGGGAATCCAGTGGCGCTTCTGCTTATCCGATCCAAATGCGTGGATCGGAAACATTACCAGAGCGCCCTGAACCGATGCAAAACTGCGCAATCCGCTGTCTCCGCGCTCCAGTTCCTGCATGACCAGGCCGCAGGCTACATTGTTCATTCCGGCGCAACCATATTCCTCAGGCAGGTTGGCGCCAAACACTCCCAAAGCCGCCATTTCCGGGATCAGGTGCATTGGGAAGGTGGCTTCCTCAAAATGCTTGTCCATTATGGGGACTGCCTTTTCGCTGACCCATTCACGCACGGTGTCCCGAACCATTCGCTCCTCTTCCGAAAGGAGGTCGTCCGTCCGGTAGAAGTCTACTCCTCGAAATGCATTCATCTGTGCTACCTTTGGGTTTATTATTGATCTTCCAACATATTCCGATGCCGGGCGCCTGCCCAGAATTGGAGGGGAAAAATTCGATCAGAACCGTGGCACTCCTTGCAGGCGTCCTTCAATCAGGAGCACCGGAGGTCCTAAGAATTTGATAATATGCAGAGTTTCCAGAGTTTGTCTATGCGAATATTTTTAATGCTTTGCCTCATTTCGGTTGGAACCGTGCGGAATTCCGCAACCTACGCGGCGGAAATAACTCGTGCAATGCTACCGCAAAGCGATCCTGAAGCTGCCGGTCTTCTTTCATCACAGCTGAAGTATATCGACGATGCGGTGCGGGCATCGATCCTGGCGGGTGAAATCCCGGGCGCCGTCGTCCTTGTGGCGAGGCATGGCCGGGTCGCCTATTTCAAGGCATTCGGGAACAGATCCGTTCAGCCCAAACAAGAAGCCATGACGGCCGATACGATATTTGATATATCCTCGCTGACCAAAGTCATAGCCACCACCCCATCCATCATGCTGCTGGTCGAGAATGGAATTCTGAGACTGGACGACAGGGTCAAGCGCTATCTTCCCAATTTTACCGGCGGCGGAAAAGATAGCATCACACTGAAACACTTGCTGACTCACTACTCGGGCTTGCCTCCGGATTTCGATCTTTCAAAAAATTGGTTTGGTCACGAAGCAGCGACCGAGGAGCTCTGGAAAATCAAAACCGAATCAGAACC
>JAHFUH010000426.1 GCA_023265215.1 Acidobacteriota bacterium | reverse complement strand
CCCGATCAGGGCGTCTGCTCGTCCCCGGCCGTGGAAGGGAAGCGGCTCTATTATGTGAGCAACCGCGGGGAGCTGATTTGCCTGGACACAGAAGGATTCATGGATGGCAAGAATGACGGTGCTTTCCAGGATGAGGTCCGTAAGGGGCCAACCGATGCCGACATCCTATGGAAGCTCAATATGATGAAGGAATTGGGTGTATACCAGCGCAACATGGCCAATTCATCGCCGGTTATTTGGGAGAATCTGGTCTTCATTGAGACCTCCAACGGACGCAATGAAGAAAATATCCCAGCGCCGAAAGCTCCGAGCTTTATCGCCGTCAACAAAGATACCGGCAAGGTCGTGTGGCAGGACAATTCTCCGGGTGATGGCATCCTGCACGGCCAGTGGTCCTCCCCGGCTCTCGGCCTGGTAGATGGAGTTCAGCAGGTGTTTTTCCCAGGAGGCGACGGATGGATTTACGGATTCAACGCCCGAACTGGAGAAAAGCTCTGGAGATTCGATATGAACCCCAAAGATGCTGCATGGCCCAAAACACGTAACTACGGCGTTTCCACGCCCGTATTTAGTGGGGGTAAGGTGTTCATAAGCGTGGGGCAGGATCCCGATAGTGGAGTCGGAGTCGGACACACTTATTGCATCGATCCTTCCGCGCGAGGCGATATAACCGAATCCGGCAGAGTCTGGCAGTACGACAAAATCAACCGGTCCATTTCAACGGCAGCGGTCGCCGATGGATTGGTTTTTATCTCCGATTTCAAAGGACTGTTGCACTGCCTGGATGCCAAGACCGGAAAACCCTATTGGGCTTATGACATGCTGTCTCCGGTCTGGGGTTCTCCTCTGGTGGTCGACGGCAAGGTCTACCTTGGCGATCAGGACGGAGATGTTGCTGTCCTCAAGGCCGGCACGGAAATCAAGAAAATCTCTGAGATCGATATGGGAAACTCGGTCTACAGCACGCCAGTGCCTGCCAATGGCGTGCTATACATAATGACGCGCTCGGAGCTTTATGCCATTGCTCTGAGTGCCGGTGGATCTGAAAAATAACCGAAGGCTGGGTGCAAACGGAAGTGAAAGTCAAAGTGTTAAGCGCTGAAAGCACGAAGCAGCAAAGGGCGCAAGCCCTGGGTGTTTGGAGAGCCTAATATTAGCCCTGTAATGCGTGACACGGCTATCTGTGTTACAGCATCAAGCCCGCCTGCGGCGCTCCCAACAGGAAGGGAACTCGATTTGAAGGCCATTTTTTATGTTTTCAATGTATATCATTGATATTAAACGACATAGGTTTTTATGGCTCAACTTCAGTTCCTTAGGAGGGCTTTTCGTTTCGTCTGCTTTGCAGCCTTCACCCCAGGCTTTGCTGCTTCGCTCTTTCAGCGCTTATAATCGCTTTTTGATCATCATGAATTGACTCTCACTTCCGTTTGCACCCCGGAAGGTTGCAATCTTTGTGAATTATCTGCAAGTGCTGATATGATTCTGCTTCAATAGAAAAGGAGCCTATGCCCATGAAATCTAAGTTAAAACTCATAACACTAATTGTCGCATTGTCCGTAGCCTGCGCCTTTGCTGCGGATTGGCCGGGATATTATGGACCCAAAAGAGACAGCTCATCTACGGAGAAGGGAATATTGCGAAGCTGGCCCAAAGAAGGCCCAAAGGTTTTGTGGACTGCACCTGTCGGCATTGGCTATGGCGGTCCTGTCGTCAGTGGCGGCAAGGTGTACCTGCTCGATAGAGACGACAAAGTCGGGGACAACCTGAGAGTCTTCGACCTCTCCAACGGCAAGGAGCTTTGGAACTTTGCCTATGATGCCGCGGGCAGTGTAGACCATCCCGGCTCGCGAAGCACCCCCGCCGTAGATGGCGCCAATGTTTATATATGCGGACAGCAGGGAGACCTGTATTGCATCAACACAGGCACTCACAAACCCGTCTGGAACAAAAATATCTGGAAGGATTTTGGCGGCGGTTCGCTGCCCAGGTGGGCCCTAACCCAGAATCCTCTAATTTACGGCAATTTGCTGATTGTGGCACCGCAAACATCCCAGGCGGGTGTAGTTGCTTATGACAAACTGACGGGTGAGCTTAAATGGAAATCACCGGCTCTATCCGGCGCTGCCGGATATGTCAGCCCGTCCATAGTTAAAGTCGGTGGAAATGATAACCTGGTTATGATCATGGCCGGCCAGGGATTTGGCCGCAGCGCCAGCGGCGGCAGCGTCAACGGCCTCGACCCGCTTAGCGGAAAAGTTTTGTGGACTTACGGTAACTGGCAGTGCGGAGTTCCCGTTCCTCATGCAGTCGACGCCGGTGAAGGACGCGTGCTTATTACGGGTGGATATAGCGCGGGCGCGGCAATGATAAAGGTTGAAAAGAAATCAGACGGCAGCTATGGAGTTGCGGAACTATTCAAAACCATCAATTTCGGATCCCACACACAGCCGCCGATTCTGTACAAAGACAATTTCTATGCCCAGTACACGATCAACGAGCGAAGCGATGGCCTGGTGTGTATGAGTATGGACGGCCAGATCAAGTGGAAAACAGGTGATAACCCTGCCTTCAATAAGGGAGGTGCAATCCTCGTCGACAATCTGTTGCTGGCCACTGACGGCAACAAGATGCTGTATGTTATCGACCCGGACCCATCCGGCTTCAAGCCGCTGGCTACCGCCGAGCTGCTGGAGTCGGGTCAAAACTGGGCGCCCCTTGCACTTGCCGACGGCAAACTGCTTATACGCGACCAGAAGAATTTAAAGTGCATTGCGGTAGGGCAACAAACTCGGTAGAGATTTTTCCACGAATAAAGGCGAGTTGCCTCTTATGAGATCTTGGAACTCCGAGATGTGTGAGGGGCGCTCGCCCAGTGGGTTTCTTGAGAGCCTGCAATAAAACTGGGCAACGTTTATCCAGCCCAGCCTCTGTACGCATAGCCATGGTTTACTCAGCGGAACAAGCAACGAGAATCCTTGCAGAACAAGAGATAATGCGCTCGGGAAAAGCCATCGATGCGAGTCTGTGCCAATACAAGAACGTTTCTTGCGTCCGATGCTGTCTCCCCCACATAGGGGGAGATTCACATATGGAGGATTCCGAGGAGAAGAGAATTGCTCTGCTCAAGAGAAGTCGCCTTGCATATCACCTCAAATATTCAGGCAGATATCTCGGTCCGGGCAATATCGTGATGAAGTTCAAGAATTTCAACCCTCTGAAGGATCCCAAAATTGAAGCGTCAAAATACGAGGACTCTTTGCCGGATGTCGGAAGAGGGGAGATGGAAAAGCGATTCTCAGAAAGAAGAGACCTGTTTCTCCAGATATATGACCGGGAACAGCCGAGAAAATCCTTGCCTCAGTATATGAAAGCAGCACAAAGGAACGAAGGTTATAAGTATAAGCCTGAGGCGAGCACGGGGCTCGTTTCCTTATTTCTTGGGGGATTGGTTCCGACGAAGCATCTCCAGAAAGGCGAACTGCCGGAGTGTCAGTTATTGGGATTTGTTGTTGGTGAAAGGACGGTCGGTTGCATGGCCCACCCGTTGGCGGAAACTTCTCAGGGTTACGACGGGCGTGACCATGTGGGGTTCTTTAATCATACCGATGGTTGCAGAAGTGCCGGCTGCGAAGCGAGCAAGGAATTCAGGTTCCTGAGCACCTCCGCCATGAAGATCTTCGACAAAGCAGTCAACGGAATGTCCTGGTACGAGTACAGCAGGCACGCAACATCCGTGCTCGTCTACTACTTGAGAAGTTATGACCACATATTGCAGATGCTTGATGAAAGAGAGCTCCTTGATACATTGACTTTGGAACGGCTTGTTGAGTTCACCAATACCCTCTATGGTGAATGGCCGATGAGGAAGGCAGATTCAGACGCCATGGATTCTCTGGGAATTCTTTCAACGGACATTCCTCTGGCGGAGAGAATGATGTACATCGCTCTGGACGCCTGGTTCTTGCAAGACAATTTTGCCATTCAATTGCAGCAAGCCAGAGATCACATCGAAAGACGCATGGAATCTCTGTCCGGTTGAGCAATTTCGACCAGATCCGTGAGCAATGGGTGCAAACGGAAGTGAGAGTCAATAAAAGAATGGATCCAATATCATATATCAATCCAAAGTTTGGCGCTCAGAGTTATCGGTAACACAAAGAATTGGTTATTTGTGATTGGCGAATGGTGATTTGTCATTTTTCTAAAAATTGAAGGAAATGGCCCCAACCGTCCGGTAAATAACAAATCACCATTCACCAATCACAAATTATTTTCGGCGCATCCTTATCCGATTCGGCGTTCACTTTGAAAGCCGGCTTTAAAATTGTCTATCCGCCACGCGCACGTATTTTTCGTCGATGACAACTTTATTGGGAACAAAGGCAAGCTGAAAGAGCAGATTCTTCCCGGCCTCATTGATTGGATGGAGCGCCACAACCATCCGTTTTCCCTCTCCACTGAAGTATCCATCAACGTGTCTGATGATGAGGAACTGATGTACCTGATGGGGCGGGCCGGATTTGAGAGTGTTTTTGTAGGCATCGAGAGCCCCAACGAAAGCAGCCTGCTCGAATGCAAAAAGATACCGAATAAGAATCGGGATTTGCTCAGTTCTATCCATGCCATTCAGCGTTCCGGGCTTCAGGTCTACGGGGGATTCATCCTCGGCTTTGACAATGACCCACCGTCAATTTTTAACACGCTCATCGCATTTATACGGGACAGCGGTATTGTCACTGCCATGGTTGGAATCCTGAATGCTCCCCGCGGAATCCGTCTGCATCAGCGATTAATCAAAGAGGGAAGGTTGTTGAATTCTTTCACCGGGGATAACACAGACTACTCTATGAATTTCATCCCCAAGATGATTGCAGAGGCTCTCCTGGATGGATACAGGAAAGTCGTTGAGACAATCTATTCCCCAAAGGAATACTTCGCGCGCGTGCTTCAATTCCTGAGAACCTACAAGCCGCTCCATAGGAGAAGGGCGCGGGTTCGCACAACCCATCTTGTGGCGCTTACTAAATCCATTGTCTTTCTGGGAGTAATCGATAGAGAACGGCTCTACTATTGGAAGCTTTTCTTCTGGTCGTTGTTTCGCCATCCCAGTCTGTTCCCGATGGCCATCACCTATGCAATCTACGGCTTTCACTTCCGCA
>JAHFUH010000425.1 GCA_023265215.1 Acidobacteriota bacterium | reverse complement strand
ACGAGCATCCAAAGTGGAAATTGCTCCTTGGTTGCGCGGGGGGTGCGGATTTGCTCGATTTTGCCGGATAAAAAGTCTCCACATGTGTACCAGTATACTCATTAATAGTTGACGTAATAGTTGACGTAATAGGATGCGTTATGCTATACGTATCTCATGATTCGCAAAGGGCAACGAAGAATTCCAGACGAAGATCGCAAAAAACACCAGATTGCGGTCAGAATCACGGACGAAGAACTACGCTCTTTGGAGTCCATTGCCAAGAAGAAGGACCTGCCGATTTCATGGTTTATCCGGCAGGGGATCAATATGGTGATTCAGAGGCACGAGAAGTAAAACCGCTGGGAACCGAGTCGATGGAGTGTTCCACCACTCCACCGACCCTAACCAGCCTTCCTGGGTTGGAGGAAGGGATGGCTAAATCCATTCTACCTGCATTTTGTCTGCATTTCACTCATTCATCGCGCCGAATCGGCGAGAAACGGCGGTGATGGATGGGGGTCAAAGTTAAAGAAAAGATCCAAGGTTCAAATGTCTGGTGGATTTTCATCGACCATCGAAGCCGTAGAAAGGCCAAGCGAGTCGGATCCAAGAAGGCCGCTGAAAAGCTAAAGGCAATAATTGAGGCACGGCTCATGCTGGGCCAATCAATTGAAGATGAAAAGGGAAAGAAGGAGAAACCGGAAACTCCAACGCTTGATAAATTCTTCGAGAGGTTCAAAAAGAGTCTTGAAGGATCTGTTCGGCCGTCGACTCAGGGCTGTTATGAAAACAGCTATACCCGGTACATAAAACCGGAATTCGGATTAATTGAATTAGATCGCATAAGCCGGGATAAAGTGGAGGAATTCGCATCCGCCCTGGTATCCAAGGAATTATCGAAAGATACAATTCGGCTGATTCTCGCTACGTTACGACGGATCATGGGCAGAGCAAAACGACATGGATTGATTTCAGATAATCCGGCCACGGCACTCGGAGAATGTTACAAACAAGCGCCGGTGCGTCATGCAGAAATTCAGCCTCTCACTGCAGATGAAGTGCCGATATTTCTTGCCGCGGTCATTCAATATTCACCACAGCACTATGCGATATTCCTGTGCGCTATTCATACCGGTTTGCGTTCCGGGGAGCTTGCCGGCTTACAATGGGGCGATCTTGATATGAGTGGGAAATTCCTGATGGTACGGCGGTCTATAGTCCGCAGGCTGATCATGCCCACAAAAACCGGCAAAGTGCGAAAGGTGGATGTTTCAGATGCCCTGCTTGAGACATTGGTTGAATTGCGACGAAAACAGAAGGAATCCCTGTTGGCTAAGGGCAAGAATGAACTGCCTCCAGATTCATGGATCTTTGCCAATAGAGAAGGCAATTATCCCGATATGAAAAATTTGAAAGACAGGCATTTCCAGAAATGTCTGGAGAAAGCCGGGCTCCGACAGATTCGATTTCACGATCTGCGCCATACCTTCGCGTCCTTGCTGCTCCAGAACGGTGAGCCATTGACCTACGTAAAAGACCAGCTTGGGCATGCCAGCATCAAAATGACTGTTGATGTTTATGGGCACTTGGTTCCAGGGGCAAATAGGCAAGCCGTGAATCGTTTGCCTTTCCTTCATAGAAACTCTGTCGGAGGAATTTCACAAGCAACTTAAACGGTACGGTTTTGAGACCGGTCAAGATAGGACAACAGAATTTATTAAAAAGCTTTTGGAGAAATTGTTGGATAAAGCTGAAAAGACCAAAATATAACCCGCATGGAGCGGACCCGCCCGGTGCACCTAACACCGAACGGATCCTAACCACGCTTTTGAAAGGACCAAAAGCATGGCTGAACAAATTGTACATAAATCCCCGTCTAAAAAATTCAATAAATCAGACTCAGATCTGGATTCTGAGATCCACTCAAATGAATACTTGCAGCAATCGCCGGAAATCGAAGATCCCATTCAAACCGAAAATGCGATCCCGCCGCTAATTCGAGAAGCAACTGTCAGCTATCTTCCGGGACCTGCAGGCTATTTAGTGGGCATCCTTGAAGAGACCGTCATCAATCTTACCCGCCTTCATGAGGACTTGAGCAAGCTCCAAGAATTACTGGTGAAAGGCGGTGTGCTATGAAAAAAGCCGCATCTGCACCGGCATCAAAAAAACCTCAAGAGCCTGAAAAATGCACTATTTCCATTTCCAGGGAAGAGTTATTCAGGCTCCATGATATCGCCGACGGGCTTCGACTTCTCCGGGATATTGCCGAGGAAGCGCCAGAAATGCGGCTCATTCAGACCGAGCTTCTGATTAAGAAGACCTCTCATTGTGCCTGGAATCTGATTCATGAAGAGCTGGATAGCCGGTGGCAGGAATGTCATCCTGATGTAGACCTGATTCAGAAATCGTAGGAAGGCAACGGGCTTCCTGGGAATTTCCGGGAGGCCCGCTAATATGGTTGATGGGCTCATATTTTTGGACACATGATCACCCCTGCCACAATGGAAAAGGTAAGGGCTTGGATTGTGGGCTCTTCAGAAAACAAACTTCCCAATTATCTAGCTGACTGCATTTATCGGAGCTATGCGATTATTTCCATAAATGATGCCCAAAATTCATCTACCCCCGGGTAGGGTCTGACCCTTGACCCCGCCACCCGCGCAGGGGGGACCCAACCGCGATCGGGATAACTATAAAATTTTTTCGCATAGCCTTTTGTTGCAAAATGCAACATGCTTTCGATTACTCATCTCCCTTGCCCTTCGTTCAGTGATTGCCTGCGAGCGTTGGAATAAGCCTTCCCTGTACCGGTAAAGTAATTTAGTGCGGCGCAAGATAGGGATTCATAATCGTGCCTGTATCGGTCTCGAAAAATCTCTAGAATTTTGTTTCCACCATTCCTATAGAAGAATCCCTCCTCCCTTGGATTTCGGAATATCGGAACGTCAGTTTCCGATTACGCGACTATTCGTCCAAGTGACAAACCGATAGTACTAAAAATTAAGATAACGACTTGGTGGCGGCTACAGCGTTCATATCACTATGGACAATCTCTAGACGGAATAATTCGTCTGTATACCGATCACAAAATTGATACCAAAAACCCAAATTTGTATATTCTAAAAGATGTATGAAAAATAAAAATAATATTCTAAAATCCCTAAACAGAAAAACGTAGCAATAATAATAGGATTATCCAGACTGGAGCCTTTGGCACGGACGCTTCGCGTTCGTGCCAAAGGAGTGGAGATTGTGAAGGGCAAAACGTTTGCAGATGTCTTATCTGATCAACAACGAGACCGTTGGGATCCGCACTCAGGCACCTATCGGACATTTCCATGACAGACTCATTTACAGATAAATATTCAGCCAGCGAACAGGGACTGGGATACATCTACCAGCCGCGCCTTGCCTTGCTCCGTTTGCTGGAGTTACCAGAAAACACCACGGTATTCCTAGAAAAGGACGACGACCTGGATTTCGTGGACAAAAACGGCAGCAAGTCCCTCGCATCGCTCAAGCACAAGGCTGCTGGCGACCGCCTGACCGACTTGTCAATCGACTTCTGGAAGTACGTTCGCATCTGGCTGGCGCGGTACAAACGCGACGGCCACAGCGCATCGAACCTGCGCTTCTTCTTGTTTACGACCGGCACAGTTTCAAATACATCGTTCCTGAAGGAATTTCTGTCGGTCCAGACCGGCATGGGCGATGAAACAAAGTCGCTAGCCGAACAGGCTGAAGAAGCCCTCAGCAGGTCGAATTCGGATTTCATAGGCGACATCGCGAAGGAATTCAACGAACTGACTCACACCGAAAAGCAGGACTTCCTGGTCCGAATATTGATTCTCGACGGCAGCCCCCGGATAGAAGACATCCCGGAGGCCATAAAGGACAGGCACATGCGTAGCATTCGGCGCGAGCACCGGAATGCCGTGTTTGAGCGTCTTGAGGGTTGGTGGAACGACGAGGTGATCAAGCAGCTGACCGGCAACGAGGAAGAAGGAATTTTCGGCTTCGAGCTATCGGACAAGCTCTCCGCCCTGTCTGAGGAATACAAGCTGGACAATCTTCCCATCACGTTCCGCGGGAAGGAGCCTGCCGGCGAGATCGACACCGAGAACGATCCCCGAACTTTCGTGGTGCAACTGCGGGAGATCGGAGTGTCCTCCAGCCGCATCCGAAACGCTATCTTGGATTACTACAGGGCGTTTGAACAAAGATCGGAGTGGGCGCGCGAGAATATACTGGTGTCGGGAGAGATCGAGGACTACGAAGACCGCCTTGTCGATGAATGGATCCGCTACAGAGACGTCGTATTCGAGGATCTTGACGACCAAAGTGCCGAGGACGTGCTGCAACGGGCCGGCAAGGAGCTGTACAAGTGGGCGGACCAACAGAGCGGAAATATCGAATCGCTGCGCATCCGGGCACGCGTGACCGAACCCTATGTCACTCGCGGCTCCTTCCACATACTGGCCGATGCCGCACCTGAACCCAGGATCTACTGGCATCCCCGTTTCCTTGAGCGCCTCAGTAAGATATTGGAGGTATCCATTTGAAACGCTGGGACCAACGCCCTTTCGAGATACGGAACCTATTCAACCCTGCCTTCTGCGGCTTGGTCCTGTTTCGTGCCATGCAGGGTTACGAGGGAGAAGACCCCCGCGGCATGCCCTTCTCGCTCGTCCTGCTCGTCCTACCCCTGTGCCTACAAAAGGATTCGCGCGAAGTGATCGCGGCCGGTTCCCGGAGCTACCTTTTGAATATTACGGAGAAGAACCCCCAAGTGCAGTTAGGTCTTGCCAAAAGGGTCTCCACGATGCTGCCCTATGCATTCGAGGGCCTCGGTCTGCTGATGGAAAGGGGCGGCATCTCGGTCGCGGTTGACGGACGTCTCCAGACCGTCCCCGACAAGGTTCGGAAGTCAGTGACAGGAAGCGATGAAACCAAGTCCATTCAGCGCGTGGCTCGTTTCATCGGTAAGGAGTTCGCACGCATTGCCGACCGGGTAACCATCTATACAACTTTCGGAATACGCCCATGAAGATCAAATCTATTCACATTTACAGCCACAACGGGCTGCGCCGCGACCTGCAGTTCAAGGTGGACGGTCTGAACGTCATCACCGGGCGGTCCTCTACCGGCAAGTCCGCACTCTCCGAGATCATCGAATACTGCATGG
>JAHFUH010000424.1 GCA_023265215.1 Acidobacteriota bacterium | reverse complement strand
AGGCTCCTTGGGTATTTGGGATTCGAGGGAGGGCTTGGTTCTCCGGTTTCGCTCTTGCGGTGGTTCTTCAGAATCCTGGGAGTAAGCAATGGATAATATTGATAAAATCAACCCGGCGATTACGATGCCAACAGCTCCCCATTGTCTGCATCGATCAGTTCTTAGCGGCATAGTAACCCTCCTTTGCGTGAATTTTCAGCGGCGGAAGGCCTTGGGGAGCATCCAGTTTTATTTCGATGTGGCGCCATTTTCCATCGTGGACTTTGTTGATCGGCACGTACCCCAAAAGATACTGGTTGCGCAACTCGGCGTGGATCAGATCGATATAGTAATCGAGGTCGGTGAAGTTGTTTGGGAAATAGACTCTTCCCCCTGTCATGCCGACGATGCGCTGAATTTCATTCCGGCCATAACCAAGATTGCCCTCTTCCCCTATGCCGTAAATTTGAACATCCGATTCCTTGGCAAATTCACGGACTTCGGCCGGTGAGTAGCGGCTGCTGTTGTCCTCTCCATCCGTAATGAGAATCAGCGCTTTCTTTTCGTTTTTCGCCTTTTTCATTTGATCGAGGGCCATGTAAATGGCATCGTAAATGGCTGTCGAACCTCCCGGTTTCTGGAATGCAGCTTCGCTCTGCAGAGCGCCGGCCTGACCTGTGAATGTCTGGACAACCTTTACGTTCTGATTGAAGGTCACCAGGAAATATTCGTCATCGGAATTCCCGGTTTTCAAAAAGCGCGCAATCGCATTCTTGGACTTATTAATATTGTTGTTTTCTTTCATGCTGTAGCTGACATCAAAAACAAGGCCGACGCTTATGGGCGCGGATTGCTGGGAAAAATGAGTAATTTCCTGTTGGAGCTTGTCTTCGTAGACTTTGAAGTGTTCCTTTTCGAGGCCGGTCACATAGCGTTCCATCTGATCCGTCACTGAAACTTTTACGAAAACAGTTTCGACGCCGACTCTAAACAGCGGGGGAGGTGTGGGTTGCTTTTGGCCTTGGCCGGGAAGCTCAATACCAAAAATTAGTGAAACAGCGATTACGAACCAAACAGGAGCCCGATTCACTATTCTCATTTGCTTGCCCCGTGCGCCAGGTCGCAACGATGCAAATTACTAGCAGTTTAACAAACAGCGGATTCATGTCAAGCCTAGGAGCCCCTCCTAATACTCGGACAGGCTCCTAGCCGCTGAACCTATCTATGCTTAGATGCTAATCTTGCTTTAATCGGTCAAGAAAATCCAATCCCACCAGAACCTCCCTTGGCTTGGATCCATCTGCAGGGCTGACCAGATTGTTCAGATACATCATGTCGATCAGCTTTGCCGCCCTGCCGTATCCTATGCTAAGCCTTCTCTGGAGAAGAGACGTGGAAGCCCGCCCCTCGCTGACTACTACTCGAACGGCGTCATTATAAAGGCCGTCCTGTGATTCGGGATCAATCGGGTTGCCGGATTCATCCATCGGCTCCTGTCCATAAATTAATACGGATTCGTCATAAGCTGGTCTGCCCTGTTTGCGCAGGTGTTCAGTGACTGCCTGGACCTCTTTCTCGCTAAGGTAAGCCCCGTGGATGCGGGTCAGTCTGGATGTGCCCGGGGGAATGAAAAGCATATCCCCGTTCCCCAGCAGTTGTTCGGCGCCGTTACCGTCAATAATGGTACGGGAGTCGACTTTTGATGCGACCTTGAAAGCTATGCGGCAGGGGAAGTTAGCTTTGATAACTCCCGTAATAACGTCCACAGAAGGTCGCTGTGTGGCCAGAATCAAATGTATGCCGACTGCGCGGGCCATGGCCGCAAGCCGCGAAATCGATTCTTCAACTTCCCTGGACGAAACCATCATCAGATCGGCCAATTCGTCGATTACCAAAACAAGATAGGAGAGAGGCTTCTCGAGCTCCCCTTCGGGTTCGTTCTCAAGAAGAGACAGCTGGTTTCCGGATGAACGGAGGAGATTGTTGTACTGCTCGATATTTCGGACTCCGCGCCGCGCAAGCTTCTTGTACCGGATCTCCATTTCGTTGGTCGCCCAGCGCAGTGCGTTTGCCGCTTCCGACGGGTCCGTCACAATTGGGGTCAGCAAATGAGGAATGTCCTTGTAGAGCCCAAGTTCGAGACGTTTCGGATCGATGAAAATGAAGCGGACATCCTCCGGCGTAGCCTTATATAGAATCGAAGTGATCATGCAGTTGAGCGCCACGCTCTTACCCGCCCCGGTGGCGCCCGCAATGAGCAGATGCGGCATGCGCATCAAATCCGTCACAAAGGAATTGCCGTTGATCAGTTTTCCCAACGCAAGAGTCAGTTTCGAAGAAGATTTCCGAAAAGCATCGGATTCGATCAATTCGCGCAGCATGATGGTTGCGCGCTGGTTGTTCGGCACCTCTATCCCGACCGTTGCCTTTCCGGGAAGCCGGTCGATGCGAACGGATTCAGCTTTGATTCCCAGGCACAAATCATCCACCAGTCCCGTGATTCTGGAATATTTGATTCCGGCGTCCGGCTTGAATTCGAAAGTCGTAACTACCGGGCCGGGATGGATTTGAGTGATGCTGCCGTTTACATCAAACTCCCCGCACTTTTCCGATATCATGCGCGCCCTTTCCATTAAATCCGCTTCATTCACGGGGAAAGGATTGTCTGCCGGGCTGAGAAGATCGGTAGATGGCAACATGAATTTCCTGCTGCGAGAGCGATCCGGCGCAGGCGCCGGGTGCGCCCGTACAGGTTCCGGATCCGGAGGTCGAACCACCGGCAGGGGAGGCGCCGGCTTTGTTTCAGCAACTGTGGCAGTCACTTTGATGGGTGCGGGACGAGGAGTCAAATCCATCGGCGGCGGTGCCGGAGGTTTTATATTGACGACGGTCCTCACCGGTTTGCGGTTTTCTCTCCATTTGCGAAAACGCTCCAGCCATCCCGGCCCTGATTCGGAATCCTGCTGTTCGCGCTTGAATACACTCCCGATAGAGAGAGGAGTTGAGGCCAGGATTCCCAAAATAATGGTTCCGAAAACAACGATGATGGCTCCCGTTCTGTTCAAGTTGGCCACAAGCCAATCCCCAAACAAGACGCCTGTTACACCTCCCGGGAGAAAGTTGAAACTGGAGAATCTCACCGGGAAGATCTGCAGCGCAGAACATGCAGCCACCAGAACGAGGAACAGACCCAAAGCTCTGATATATGGGGTGCGAATCTCTTTGCCGAGCATGAATTTCCAGCTCAAAATCAACAGGGGAGCCAGGAACATGTAAGCGGCAAATCCAAAAGTCTGAAAAAGCAGATCACTGGTATAGGCGCCGAACCTGCCGATTCTATTATCAATCGCGGGCTTTTGGGATAATGCATTCAAGCTGGGATCATGGGGGCTGTAGGAGACCAGACAAAGTAAAAGAAGCACAAAAGCTATTAAGAGCAAAATGCCGATTATTTCATGCTTTTTTGTGTTTTCGCTGGGCATCTTCAGGCCCTCAGATTTCGAAAATGACTGGGACGATCATAGGCCTTGTTCCGGTGCGTTTACGGAAAAATCTCTTCAATTCTGCTCGGACAATTTCGGAAAGGACCGATGAGTCCTCCCTTTCTTCATTGGTGCACTCCTCGAGAGCCTTGGCAAGGATCTCCCGTGCTTCCGAAAGGAAAGCCGCTCCCTCGTCTTCCTGCACATGACCCCGGCTCACGAGTTCAGGAACCCCTTCAATACGTCCTGTGGATTTGTTGATCGCACACACGGCCAGCACCACACCTTCTTCGGAAAGATGCTGCCGGTCTCGCACCACAACCTCATCCAAATCTGCGACACCGCCTTCATCAATAAAGCGTCTGCCCACTTCGGCTTTCCCTTCGATGCTCACAGCATCCGGCCTCAAGACGATTATGTCGCCGGTTTCGGCCATAATGATGTGGTCTTGTGGTATCCCCACTTCACGCGCGAGTCGAGCGTGCGCGCAAAGCTGCCTGTACTCTCCGTGTACGGGGATGAAGAACATTGGCTTTGTCAAATTCATCATCAGCTTGAGTTCTTCCTGGCTGGCGTGCCCCGAGACGTGAAGCGTCCATTGGCTTTCGTCGTAAACTGTGGCGCCTCTACGGCAAAAGTGATTTATGAGTCTCGAAACGCGGCTCTCGTTTCCGGGAATAACTCTTGCGCTGAGAATAACAGTGTCGTCCCGCTGAACCGAGAAATCCTTGTGTTTGTCGAAAGCCAGTCTCGTCAGGGCGGCGAGCGGTTCTCCCTGACTGCCGGTGCTGAGAATAACCAGGTTTTCATCCCCGATTGAATGTGATTCTGAAATATCTGCTATTATCCCGGGGGGGATGTTGAGGTATCCCAGGTCGAAAGCAATCCCTATATTATCTTTCATGCTTCTTCCGACAGGAATGACGCGCCTGCCAAAATCCCTGGCAAGCTCGAGAATTATCTGGATCCGATGAATGCTGGAGGCAAAGCAGGCGACAATTATTTTTTTGCGGCTGGTGTAGAAAACCTGCTCAAGATTACGCCGCACGTGGTTTTCTGACGGCGTAAATCCGGGGCGTTCGCTATTGGTACTGTCGCTCATCAGAGCCAATACTCCCCGTTCACCGAAAAATGAAAGCCGGGCGTAATCGGTGGTCAAGCCAGGGTTTGGAGGAGATTGGTCCAGTTTGAAATCACCGGTGTGAATTACTGTTCCCGCCGGTGTTGTGATTGCCAGGCCGAAGCTGTCGGAAATGCTGTGCGTCATCCTGATGAATTCGACATTAATCTCGCCGAATTGGAGAGTCTGGCGCGCCGATATTTCAATAAGTTCCGAGTAATCGAGAAGGCCATGTTCTTCCAGGCGCCCGCGCACAAATCCAAGAGTCAGGGGACTACCATAAACGGGGACTTGAAGATCTCGGAGGAGATAGGGAAGTGCCCCAATATGATCTTCATGGCCGTGGGTTAGAACTATCGCCCGCACTTTCTCTGAATTTTGCAGGATGTAAGAGAAATCAGGCACGACCAAGTCGACGCCGAGCAGATCGTCCCGGGGAAACATCAATCCCGCGTCGACGATGAGGATATCTTCGCCATAGCGAATAGCCATCGAGTTCATGCCGAATTCCCCAAGGCCACCAAGGGGAATTATTTCCATTTTATTGTCTGCCACGTTGTATTTTCCCGGATTATAAGTGCGAAGTATAA
>JAHFUH010000423.1 GCA_023265215.1 Acidobacteriota bacterium | reverse complement strand
ACAGGAAGCGGAACGGAAGCGGATTGAAGCGCAAGGCATTCGGGATTTCCAGCAAATTGTAGCTCAAGGGATAAGCACGCAGCTCCTTGAATGGAAAGGCATCGAAGCCACTGAAAATCTTGCCAAAAGCCCGAATGCCAAAGTTGTGGTCATAGGAAATAGTAAAAATGGCCTGCCGCTGATACTGGGCCAGTAAAGTTTCTCCAGAAAATTATGCGCGAGAACATAACCAAAGAACCGCCGAAACTTGAAGTTGTCATAGAGGTCCCGCAAGGATGTTTTCTCAAAAGAGGGTCGACCGGGCGGCTGGATTTCGTCTCTCCATTTCCCTGCCCTTTCAACTATGGTTCGGTCGAAGGTTACGTGGGCCTTGATGGCGATCTTCTGGACGCGGTCGTTCTCGGGCCGCGATTGCCGAGAGGCGCGCGAGTGACAGTGCCGGCGCTGGGTGCGATAGGCCTTATAGATCGCGGAGTTTATGACGACAAAATCATTTGCGGTTACCGGCCGCTCCGTCCGTTCCAGCGATGCCTTGTCCTGCTTTTTTTCAAATTTTATGCTAAATGCAAGGGATTGCTGAATCTTTTTCGCGGCCAACCCGGCCGCAATGATTGTGAAGGATGGTTCGATGCGAGTGCGGCGATCGCAAGGGCAACACCGAGAGAAAACATGCCGTGGGAAGGGCCCAAAATTCCTTATTGACGGGGGATGATAATGGCGAACCGGATAGTCCGATCAGTTTCTGTAATTCTCATGATTTTAGTTCTGCTCGCTATAGGCATCGCAGGTTATTACTTCCTCAGAGTGGCGCCACTGATCAAGCGGGGCAAACTGGAAGGCGTCCCTACATCTGCGGCAGATCGACCATCTGTGGCGGACTTCGGATTTGAAAATGCGGGCGGCGCGCATCAAAAAATCGCGGATCTCCGAGGCAAAGTGGTTGTTGTCGATGTGTGGGCCACCTGGTGCGGAACCTGTCTATACAGCATTCCCAAAGTAGTTGAGTTGCGCGATAAATATTCGGATAAATCCGTCGAGATCATAGGAATGAATGTGGACAATGACGGATGGACGAAAGCTAAACCGTTTCTTCAGAAGCATCCTGAAATCAACTACGCCGTGGCGGTTCCATACCCGGCGCCCTCTTTTCTTCTGAAGTCGATTGTTGACTTGAAACCGCTTGGGGAAGTTTCTGCTGTCCCGACATTTTTTGTTGTCGACCGGAAAGGGAAGCTTGCAGGGAAATTTATTGAGCTCGGTCACGAGCAGGAAATAGATGATCTGGTCGCCAGGCTGCTCAACGAATGAAAAGCCCGACTTAATGGAATAACTGGATGCGGAAGAGACGGATAAATATTAGTAATTATCCGCGTTCTTCCGCGTGCTCCGCGCATTCCGCGTCCCGTCAGGCTGTGCCTTACTTCGCCGCAGTAATCCGATAAACCTGACCGCGAATCGAGACAATCATTTCCTCGCCCGGCTGCTGCATCGCGAGAATCTGATTGTCCACAATGCTGTTCGACGCCGCCAGCCGAAAGTACTCCTCGCTGAATTGAGCAACCGGTCTGGCCTCCGCGTTGAGCGTGGATATATCCCGATCGCTGACCGTGCTGTCGATCCACTGGCGGCCGCGTTTGTACAGGGCGCGATTGTTCAGGCTCAGGTTCTGAACATTGGCCAGGCGCTCGGTTTGATTCGACTCGTAGTTGGCAACATTGCTCTGGCCGATCTGGGCCGATCCAACGCCGGCAAATGAGGAATTGTTTGCAGTGACCGCGTTATTCAGCGTGAGGCGGTTGCTTGCGTTTAATTGCCCTTTGCCGCCGATGTTGTTCGCGCTGAGGTCCCGGGCGGCTGCGTCCCCTTCCCTTCTAAGATACGTCATGCTGGACAAGTCCGTTCGCTCGTCTGCAAGGAAGCTGGTGTAGGGTGTGATGATTCCGTACAGTCTGCTCAGCCGCACGAGCTCATCGACCACTTCGCCTGATCGGCCATTCAGCTGAATTTGATCCAGGAGGAAACCGATACGCCTCATCGCCCAAATCTGCTCAACAAAAGCATAGCTGAATTTATCCGAGATTCGCGCCAGATCGACCGGATAGTGAAAGGTCCGCGAACTGCCGCCATAGTTGCCGGAAATGACCAGGTCTGTCGGGCCCGGGTGATCGTATCTTCCGACCATTATCAGCTGGCTTCCGTCGAAGAGGTCCGGAATAACCTCCGGGTAGGTCATGCTGGTTTTTACGCCGCTCAATTCGACAGACAGATCCGTCATAATGGGATTTTTCAACTTGCTGTAGAGCGATGATATTTTCGCTTCGAGTGGTTCCTTTTCCTTCACATAGCTGCTGACGCCCCGGTTTTCACCAGCCAGCCGGTCCAGCAGCCGGACATTCACGTCATACCCGATGCCCATGGCGAATATGCGCGCTTTGGCTTTCTGGTTGGCAGTGGCTGTATCACCGAGAATAGCGCTTTCGCTGGTCAAGCCGATGGTCGGGAGACCGTCGGTCAGGAAAAATATATATTTTGAACGTTTCCCGGATCCCGCCGGACCGATGGCTTTGATTGCCGCAGTCAGCGCGTCGTGGATATTCGTGGATCCGGAAGCGTCGATGCGATCCAGCATTCTTAAAGCTTTATCGACATTCCCGCGCTCGTTAGCGGCCAGTCCTTCAAAGAGCAGATCTACGGACTCGTTATAGGCGATCACATTGAAGCGGTCGTCCGCATTCAAGTTTCTCAAGACAAACTCCAGCGACGCCTTCGCCTGATTGATTTTATCTCCCGACATGCTTCCCGAGCGGTCCAGAGCAATAATCATATCCTTTGGAACAATCGCCGTTTTCTCTGTGCCCAGGGTCGGGCTGGCCATCAGGAGGAAAAATCCCTTCTCCTGGTCTTTTGGACGATAGGACAGTACTTTTGCGCCGACCGAGTCCCTGGACTCATGATACAAAAGGCGGAAATCATCCGAAGGTATCTGCCTTTCAATTTTATAGGAAGCAATGACATGTTCCGGCGCAAGACGATCGATGTTCACCGGGTGTGTAGGCGAATATACGCTGGATATAGGGCTTTTTGCCAGGATATCGGTTCGGACTTCCACTTCATCGATGGCAAGCGTGGAAAACTTTTCAGTGTTGAGCGGATAAAATACTTCCACCATGTCCCTGTCTTTTTTGCAGATATCGGTGTAGTGAACAACCACCCGGACAGCTTTGCCGGGGAGAAGCGGGAAAGCTGAGGTGCGGAAAAGACCGTAGTTCACATACTCCAGCAGAGCGGGATCGCGTTTGGTGCGTACGACTTCCTCGTAAGCGCGGCGGGCTTCTTCGGCCCTCAGGATTCTGCCCCTGAACTCCTTGCCGTCAACCAGCAGTGTCAGACTGTCAATCGCAGCTGCCGGCGGGATAGGAAATAAGTATTGGACTTCGATAGCACCTGCTCTGGTATTTACAAATGCCTGATCGATTGAAACGTCAGCCACCTGGTCTCTCACTTTGATGTGGACCTTGTGATATTTGACCGCCCAGGAGTTGCGCACTCGCAAGTCCGGGCGAATCGGAATAAGTAATCCGTCGGCCCTGACAATCCCGGCAGCGGCGGCAAAGAAAAACATAACGAAGATCATGCGCAGCTTCATGACAGGCCCCCTTTTTATGTTTTCTGTTATAGAGACGCCCGCCCCGCCGGAATTTGCAAACAATTTTGCAAGCCTACGAAATAATTTTTAGCGCCGCATATTATAGTGGCAGCCGATGTGGTCGTACTATTGGCACTCGGCAGTTACTTATGAATTCATATGGCTGCACCGTATCAGCGCCAAAGGCGCGCGACCCATACCAGCCTGGGGCAGCCGCCCAGGAGGATCGGAGCAAAAAGAATCAAGGGCTGAAAGCCCGTTCCATATATTATGGGGCCGGCTTTCAGCCCTCCAATAATTTCACTCCTGCCGTCCTGGGGCGCTGCCCCATAAGCGTTACTAATCAGTTCATTAGTAAGCAGACATTAATAGCTCCAGATATTTGATTTTCTGTTTTGAAAATATTGCTTTAAGGTAGACGCGGCGTCTCGCCGCGTGCCTTAGCTCTTCTATACGGCAAGTCGAACGCGGCGAGACGCCGCGTCTACCTTAAAGATTATGTCGTCTTACATATGAACTCATTAGTAACTTAAAGATGGCCGCGTAGCGGCCCATGAATTTAGCCCGGCCTTTTAAGGCCGGGAATTTGCCGAGAAAATGTATGTCCGTCGCGTTAGCGACGGCTGACCTCAACTATTCAAGGCGATTATGTGTGGTCCTGTCAGGCGTCGCTACGGTCGTGAGAAAAAATCGAAGTCGAGGCGCGAAGCGCCGGCAGTGAATAGCCTCGAGCGTCAGCTCGGGGTGAATGGATATCCCGGAAGCGAGGTCCGAAGGGCCGGCACCAGCAGGCGTTCGCAGTGCCGCGCCTTCGGGCATCTGCTGTGTTGCCCCTCCTGATACTCGGTGAGGCTTCTAGGAGCCAGGTGGTTGAGCACTTCCTATTCTTAAGGCAAGTTGTTTCATCTTCGCTGCTGTCTAAATGGATCGAAAAGGTATTCGAGCCCGTTGACTTTTACTTCATACAGCAAACTAAGCATCTCCCCAAGTTGACCTTTAGGAAATCCCTTTTGCCGAAACCAGACGACATACGGTTCGGGTAAATCGATGAGCCGCCAGCCGGCGTATTTGCCGAAAGGCATCTTCGCATTAGCGAATTTCAATAAGTATTCTTTGTCGGGGAGAATGTCCATTTACTCGTTTTATTGAAAACATTGCCGTTACAGATTGTCTGGCCCTCCAAAAAATCAGCATCGGGCTGGTGAAGCTCTAGCGACCATTAAAAATCCCATTGTCAAAACCTTACCGACCATAGTCGGCGCAATCGACACCGTTTGCTTTGTCTCCGTGACCGTGGTCCTCGATGTCGGAACCATGGTATTTGCGACGCACACCATCTTTTCAATCAGGGAGACCATTTTCCCGGTCGCCAACAGAATGGTATCAGGCTTTGTTACCATGGTATTCATTTCCCACCCCATGGTCCCCGTCTCAAATACCATGGTAAATGCCTCAAATACCATGGTCGGAGACGCTGATCAAGTTATTGAAAAAACAAAGCTTCCAGCAACGGTCGATTTTTACCATG
>JAHFUH010000422.1 GCA_023265215.1 Acidobacteriota bacterium | reverse complement strand
TCAATCGATTAACCTTCCGCGGACGGTTGAAACGGACAGTACGGACAGTGACCGTCCACCTTCCGTCTCTCTTTATACAAGAGACGGAGGGTGCGGACGGATGGGAAAACGGAAGACAAAAACGGAAGAACATCCGCCCTGGTGCAACAGCATTTTGGGGCAGGAATGTGACTGCGATTTAGGCAATCAAGAAAAACGCGCCGGTTCAGGTCAAATACTTTAGCCACCATGAATATACCCAGTGAAGGCGAATTGAAGGTGATATTGCGGGAAGCTCTGGAAGAGATCGCAGACCGCGACCGCTATTTCCCGAAATCGGAGGCGTCCGCCTACCTGGGCATGAGCGTGAGCAACATCGAAAAGCGTTTAGCCTCAATCCCTCACTTCCGGGTTGGAAGCAAAGTGATGTTTCGAAAATCGGAGTTGGATCGCTGGATGGAAAAGCACCGGGAGAAGCCGGCGGATCTGGACCTTGACCGGCTGGCGGATGAGGCCGTTCGGGCAGTGTTGGGCACGAGAAAGAATGCAGCATTATGACGTCGCGGGAGTTAAACGCAATGAACATAGAAGATTGCAACGTATCAGAAAAGCCGGTTGCGCCTGGGTTGCAAAAAGCCGCTGAAAAGAAGCCAAAAGGCAGGTTCGGCGCTGGAGGTCCTCCGGGAAACAGGAAGGCAGAAAAACATGGAGCCTACTCCGCCGTAAGCCCGGAGGAAGAGCAGGAACGCATTCAATTCGAAAATGATCTTATGGCGGATCTGGCCGACGATGTTTCCACAGCACAACGGGCCCTAATCCGGCGCGCTGGTTTTCTTGAAATTCGCCTTCGAAGGTGTGAGCGGGCGGACTCAAAAGGTTTGCGCATTGCCGATGTTCATATTCTTTCCTGGATCAACGCACAAAGGCTGCTGCTGGCCGCCCTGGGGTTAAAACGCCTGCAGGCTTCGAGCCCGAGCCTTTCGGATTACCTCCAGAAAAAAGCCGAGGAAGGGATGCGATCCAAATGCGCAAATTGATACGGCCTCCGCAAGCCAAGCTATGCAGAACACCAGGATGCGGACGGTTGACTCACAACGGGTATTGCATTGAATGCCGACGGCAAATGAGAAGGCAGAAAGCAAAAGAGCCGGTTCTTCCGCTATTCCAGCAAGGTGCCGCATGAACATCGTCGCCGCAATGACGGATAAAAACCTGTTTGGCTTGCACTTCTCCGCTCCAAGCTGGACAAACTGGCTTGCTGTGCTCAAAGGCGCATTTGCGCCGGATTCCATGACGGATCCGGATCGCGATATTTACCAAAAGGCGACCCGGAGGGAAACAACACCGGCCGCATTACATGAGCTCTGGATGCTCATCGGCAGGCGCGGCGGCAAAGACGCGATTGCATCATTCTTGGCCCTGAGCCTCGCCTGCAGCCGTGATTGGAAGAAGGAATTAAGACCAGGGGAAACCGCCGTGGGTATGATTTTATGCCCAGACAGGCGGCAAGGCAGGGTTGCTCTTGGCTATATGAAGGGATACCTCGAAACCATTCCTTTGCTCAATGGAATGGTCGAGGACATCCAGAAAGAAGCTATTTCTTTCAACAACGGGATCCGGGTTGAAATACATACCGCGTCATTTCGTTCTGTTCGTGGTTATACGGTTCCCTTCTGCATCCTGGATGAGCTTGCATTCTTCCGGGACGAGACTAGCGCAAATCCTGACACAGAAATCCTTGCCGCACTCAGGCCAGCAATGTCGACCGTCAAAGGCTCAATGCTGATCTGCATCTCAACCCCATACAGCCGGCGCGGCGAGCTTTGGAAAGCCCATGAACGCTATTTCGGGCGCGAAGATGATTCAGTTCTCGTGATCGAAGGGCCTACCCAGTTCTTCAATCCGACAGTCCCGGCTCGCGTGATTGCTGATGCATTCGAGGCTGATGCTGTTTCAGCAGCAAGCGAATATGGAAGCCCGGAGGAAGGAATTCAGTTTCGCTCAGATGTCGAAGCGTTTGTATCTCGTGAAGCCGTTGAAGCCTGTGTTGTTCAGAGTCTTATCGAACTGCCGTTCAATTCTCAATTTGGCTATATCGCCTTTGCGGACCCATCCGGAGGCAGCTCTGACAGTTTTACACTCGCAATTGCGCATCGTGAGAATGGCCGGGCTGTGCTGGATGTCGTCCGGGAGCGAAAACCGCCATTCAGTCCTGAGGGCGCCACAAAGGAATATGCAGACCTCTTGAAATCCTACCGATTAGCCGAGGTTTCCGGAGACCGCTACGCCGGCGAATGGCCGCGAGAGCAGTTTCGGAAAAATGGCATTGAGTATAGGACTTCCGATCACACAAAGTCTGAAATATACCTTGAGCTTTTGCCCACCTTGAACTCGGGTAAAATCGAATTGCTCGACAATGCGAGATTGAAAACTCAGCTTTGCAGCCTGGAACGCAGAACAGCGCGAAGCGGCCGGGAGTCGATCGACCACGGCCCAAACGGACATGACGACCTGATAAATGCAGCAGCCGGAGCTTTAACGAAAGCTCTTGGCCAGGGATCGCAGGTTTTTCCGGAACTGAGCGACGTCCACAACCTGGACAACTACGGCCTGTCGGCCAGGATGGAATTCCTAAAACCTCTGCTTAAAATTGCCGCCCTGAATCACACTGCTTCGGGTGCCGTCGCCTTCATTGAGCTTGGGATTGACGCCGCGGAGAATAGCTTTGTACTGGATGAATATTACGGGAGGGACCATCGAATCAGCGAACACGCTCAAGGGATCCGCAGCATTCTCGATCTCTATGGCAAGCAGGAATACACGCTGATTAATCCGAACGCCGAGGAATCTGAATTATTCAGTATTCAGGCTGCTTACAGTCTTGAAGGTGTTCAGACGGTCCAGGCGAACCGGCATTCAATCGACGTTGGGCTAAATCTGATCAAAGAACGCTTATTGATAAATCCCGGTTTGGTCAATCCATTCTCAACCGCCAATGGCTCGCCTCGATTGTTCATTTCGAAAAGCCGCTGTCCAAATCTCTGGCGGGAAATATCCGAGCTGCAAGCCGGGTCCGAAGCCGGAAAGACGAAATATATCGGCTCTGATGCAGCAATAGACAACCTGCGCTGCATTCTCATGAGCAGGCCCAAGCCGCCTAAGGTTGAGGCAAAGCCAGGCCCGATATTGATGGGAGTCGATCAAGTCATCGCAGAGCATCATAAAGCATGGGTAGAGAAGTGGATGCCCGAATCGAACGGAAACAGCTGGTTTTGAATAGGAGAATTGATATGTCCACATCCTTCAATGATCTAATGCAGCAAGGAAGCGAAGAGCGGCGCAAGAAGATGTTTGCCGATTTATTCGGACATCAGGATCAGATTCCTACGCCTGATTTTACGCCCATTGACCTGGATAGGTTTGGTCCCGAAGCTCCTCCACAGGCATTCGCCACCAAAGTTCCTGCTCCGCCTTCTCGCCTGGATATGCTGGAGCGCCGTTACAACGCCCCTCCTTCGAAGCTGCAGGCCATATTGAACCTTGCTGTGCCTGCAGCCGGAATCGCGCTCGGTGGTCTGTTTGGTGGCGAGGCTGGGGCAACTGGAGCGGCTCAGGGTGCTACCGAATCAATGCGCTATAACCAGGCGGTTGACGAACAGAAGCATAAGAGCCTGCTGGAGGAAATGGAGGCCGAGCGCAACCGGCAGGAGAGGATGCAGGAGCATCAGTTGTCGGCCAATGTCGATTTGGCTCGCGAGAAGGGACTTGCGGAATACCGACAGGGCACTTTGGAAAACAGGACTCTCTCAACCCAACTACAGGATCAAAGGGGGAGGCTATCTATCGAAATCCAGCGCCAGCGGGCGAACAACTACACACAAAATATTCAATCGCTGACTCAATCCCGCGAAGCTGAAACCCAGGTTGGCAGAGACAAACTGAAGCTCCAGGCCGAAAACCTTCAAAGACAAATCGACAGAGATGAAAATCTCGACGAAAACTCAAAAGCGAAGCTTCAGCAGGATCTTGGTATTGCCAACAGAACATTGGAGCAACGCGGCCAGGAAGAAGCAGGCCGGAACGCTCGGGCATCAATGACCCAGACTGCAATCGGAGAACGTCAGGCGAAAGCCCTGGAAAAAGGCTTTACTCCGATGCAAATCGCAATGGCTTGGAGTAAGGCTGTCAATGATGCAAAGGCCCTCGGGACCTACAACGATATGACGCCGGAGCAACAGGCCGAGTTAGTCAATAACATGGCTGAATCGTTTATGACTGGCCGCGTTCCGACAGTATCGGCCGGAGAGGGATCGCCGAGACTGGGCGGACTCCTGGGGAGCAAAACAGCACTGACAGCAAAGCCCGGTAATCCTGCTCCATCGAGAACTGTGAATCCAGCTCAACCGGGGCCTACGCAACAGCAACCGCAAAAAATCCGGGTTCGGCGCAAGGAGGACGGTCAAACCGGAACAATTAACGCTCAAGACTTTGACACATCCAAATACGAGAGGTTGTAATGGCTACTCAATTTTCGATCAAGAGAGATAGCTTCGTCCCAGACAGCGGGGATAGTTTTGCGCCGGATTCATTTGTTGCGGACAATGCGGATAGCTTCGTTGCCGATGCTTCTGCGCCTGCTGCGATTGTGCCCGCCCAGCCACAGGAAAAGAAGAGCTGGCTAAAAAAAGCCTGGGAGTGGAGCGGAAAGCCGCTAGTGTCTCTTGAAGAACCACGCAAGAGACTCATGGAAGCCGTCAAAGAATCAAAGAGCTATGCGCCATATGAGAGAAGTAATTTACCGGGCGCGCTGGAACCTTTCCGTATTTTCGGGAAAGAAGACGTTGCGGCAGGAGTTGCCAGCGGGATCGCCGGAGCTGCCGAAGGCATGACTTCCCCGCGAAGCATTGCTATGATTCCCGCACTTGGCCTTGCCACATCAGCCAGTTTAGGCATTTTCGGTTTCATAAATAGTCTTGGCTTGGCTGGAGATACGGCTGCAAGGGGATATGTCGCCTGGAAGCGAGCCAATGAAGCGGCTAAAGCTGGTGATGCGGTAAGAGCAGCAGAAGGCAGAACGGAAGCTGTTCTTAACGGGTTGATGGCCTTCGGCATTGGCGCTCATGGTATAGCCGGAGCCAAGGCGCCTGCCGGAAGTTATGCAAAAAGCGTTGAGATATTGAAAGCGGGACTCCAAAGCCCGCATCTTGACGCCGGATCCCTCGAATATATC
>JAHFUH010000421.1 GCA_023265215.1 Acidobacteriota bacterium | reverse complement strand
CTTGTCGGCCACTTTCCGCGATTTGGGACTGCCGGGCGCCCTGTGGCTTGCGGCCACACAGACGAGCGTCTTCAACCTGCTGAAATCGCATTGGCCGAAACCCAGATCGGGGCCCTCGACAGCGCACTATCTTTTACTGGCGGCAATCCACCGAATTTGTGCGCCAGGACCCAAGACGAAGGCTTCGGATTGGTACGAGGGAACCATCCTGCCATCACTCTGGCGCTTCCCTGCGGAACGATTTACTTCCCAGGCGTTCTGGGATTGGTTTGATGCGATTGAGTTGCATCCAGCGGATTCAAATTCGGCAGACAGGAATGATCTCGATCGTGCACAGTTGAGGCTTTTGGCTTTATGGAAGAAAAAGCAGTTGGTCAGTCACCACTTGTTATCCTACGACTCCACGAACTTCTATACATTTGCCGCCTCGACGAACGAACGCAATCCGATTGCTCACCGTGGCCATAACAAACAGGGGCGGCACAACCTGCGGCAATTAGGCCCTTCCTATGTCCTGGATGGCATCTATGGCCTGTCGCTCTGCCATTATGTTTGTCTGGGGAATTTTCCCGACACGCAAGAGTTCTCCAATTCGGTGCCGCCCCTGCTGCGTTTTCTTGATGCCAATAAGATTGCGTACGAGACAGTCACGCTGGTATTCGATAAAGGATCAGCTGCACTTTATAACACGCTCGCTCCCGATCAGTCCGGTGTGGGCTGGATCTCGGCCTTACACTGGAATCAGGCGCCGCCGGAGTTTGTGTACGAAATCTGCTCGGCTCTCCGCGCCTCGCGCCTCCGCGCAGTTCGGAGCAGGAGAAGTCCCCAAACGCAGGGTCTGCCCGCCAACATGCCGACCCGTAGTCGTTTTGGGCAAATGGGCAACCATGTCGATGCTCTTTACCGCAACCAGCACCAACCTCTCTTGGAAAGCGTCGGCAGTAGCTTGTGCCATAGTAGTATTTCTCCTACCGACATAAACCACTCCTCCTTCAATTTGGTCCAAAATAATTACAATTGATAATTGAAAAATGATATTTGATGACATGCTCATTCTTGACAATGCACGGCCGCGGAGGTATAAATAGTGGCTTATATCTCTCATGATTAAAGGGATGTGGACCTTTGGATTTGCTTCACCGAACAGCTCAACAAAGCGCAGATAACGCGTTTCCCGTCCCATATCAAAAAGCCATTATAATAAAGATCGTAAAATTCGGTCCTTGCTCCATCCGAGGAGTCCGGACCTAATCAGGAGGAGTGAATGTCATTTGACGCCAACGAAATGAATCCAGCCGGTGGGAATCCATCTCAGCCAGAGGCCGATTCTGAGCGGGAGAATGTTCCGGCAGCCGGAGCAAAGGAGGATGAAAATAACTTCGAAAATCTCCTTGCGGCATATGAAGGGAGAACTCAAAGTTTTTCCGAAGGGGAAGTAATCAAGGGCAAAGTTATCGCCATATCCGGCGGTGGGGTGGTTGTCGATGTCGGATTTAAGTCCGAAGGTATCATCCCAATTGAACAATTCATGAATGACCGTGGTCAACTCACCATCAAAACCGGGGATGCGGTGGACGTATTCCTGGAACAGACGGAAGATTCCCGTGGCTATGTAGTCTTATCCCGCGAAAAAGCCGAGCGGATGAAGATATGGGATGAAATCGAACGCGCTTATCGCGAAGGGACGGTTGTCAAAGGACGCGTGATTGAACGCATCAAGGGCGGCCTAGCCGTGGATATAGGGGTGCGCGCATTCCTTCCGGGATCTCAAATCGATGTTCGCCCCGTGCGCAATCTGGACAGCCTGCGCGGCGAAGAGTTCGAAATGCGCGTTATTAAGGTTAACAAGAAGCGCGGCAATATAGTGTTGTCCCGCAAGGCTGTTCTTGAAGAATCCATGAAGGAAGAAAAAGCCAAGACCATGGAGGTCCTGGAGGGCGGTAAAGTGATGGAGGGCGTCGTCAAAAATATCACCGATTACGGCGCATTCATCGACCTCGGAGGAGTGGATGGTCTTCTTCACATCACGGACATGTCTTGGGGACGTGTGAATCATCCTTCGGAGTTATTTTCCGTCGGCGACAAAATCCAGGTCAAAGTCATCAAGTTCACCAAGGAAGACGGACGCGTTTCTCTGGGCTATAAGCAGATGTCTGAGGACCCGTGGCTTCATGCCGATATGCGCTATCCAAAGAACATGCGGGTTCAAGGCAAAGTGGTAAGCCTGACGGATTACGGCGCATTCATAGAATTGGAGCCTGGAGTCGAAGGCCTGATCCACATCTCTGAAATGACATGGAATAAACGAGTGAAGCACCCCTCGAAAATCCTTGCCGTCGGCGACCCCGTCGAGGCCGTAGTACTGGATATCGACATCGATTCCCGGCGCATTTCTCTGGGATTGAAACAGACGGAGCCGAACCCGTGGGATGTCATCGAAAACCGGTATGCCCCGGGCACCGTGATTACCGGCAAGGTGAGAAACATCACTGATTTCGGAGCCTTCATCGAAGTGGAAGAGGGAATTGACGGGCTTGTTCATGTATCCGACATTTCCTGGACCAAAAGGATGAAGCACCCGTCGGAAGTGCTTAAAAAGGGGGATGAAGTGCAGGCTATCGTCTTGAGCATCGACGCCTCCAGTCAAAAGCTTTCGCTGGGTATCAAGCAGCTTGAGCCTGACCGCTGGGAAGACTGGTTCAGCCGCCATAATCTCGGGGATGTACTCACTGGGAAAGTGGTGCGTATGACCAACTTCGGCGCTTTTGTCGAACTGGAAGAAGGCATCGAAGGTCTGTGCCACGTTTCGGAACTTGACGAAAAGCATGTCGAAAAACCGACCGAGTTTCTCAATATCGGCCAGGAAATCGAGATGCGGGTCATCAAAATGAACCTTCAGGAAAAGAAAATCGGGCTCAGCCTGAAAGCAATGAAAGAAGACGAGCCCAGACTCGAGTTCACGTCTTATCTCGCTTCAGCGGATTCGGGAAACGCTTCAATGGGAGAGCGCCTGGGCGAACAGCTGCAGCGTTTCAAAAAACCTGAAACGGAATAAACGGGTGATGTCGATCTAAAAGAAGATGCCACAGAAACGATCAACTCTGTTGCTTTGCATCATCGGCGGTGGAGGAGTTTTTGTTTTTCTCATCCTTTGCCTGCTGGCTTTGGCATTGTACTTTTCAGATGAAAGTCCCAGCCTTTCTTTTTCCTCGAACGAGGTGGCGGTTCTCGATCTCGCAGGAACGATCGACGATTCGAAAGAATTCATCGATCAGCTGAAAGAATATGGCAACCGGTCGGGAGTCCGATCGGTTGTCATCCGTATCAACAGCCCTGGAGGCGATGTGGCCGCGTCCCAGGAAATTTATCAGGCTATCAAGAAGTTCCGCGCCGAATCCAAAAAAAAAGTGGTTGTAAGCATGGCCTCCGTAGCCGCTTCAGGCGGCTATTACGCCGCCTGTGGAGCGGACAAGATCTTTGCCAACCCGGGCACGATAACCGGCAGCATAGGAGTGATTGCCGAGTGGTATAATTACGGCGATCTGCTCCGATGGGCAAAAGTTCAAAACGTGGTTGTTAAAAGCGGCGCCTTCAAAGACGCGGGATCACCGATGCGCCCGCTGACCGATGAAGAAAAAACTTATTTCCAATCCCTGATTGGGAACATGTACGATCAATTCGTTTCCACTGTTGCTAGCAGCCGCAAAATGAAGGAATCCGACGTTCGCAGACTCGCCGACGGCCGCGTCTATACGGGGCAGGAATCGAAAGCGAACGGGCTTGTCGATGAACTTGGGGGGTATCAGGACGCGATTGTAGCGGCTTCAAAGATGGCCGGCATCGCAGGTTCCCCCAAGGTTGTCAATCCGGCCAAAAAGAGCATTTCTATTTTGGATCTTCTGCTCGGCAGAGGCGGGGCGTCCGCCCTGTCGCTGAGTTCAGACCGTTCGGAATCTCACATCCGATTTGAATATCTCTGGAGATAGAAAAATGACAAAAGCAGAACTGGTTGAAGAAGTGGCCAATGAATCGGAACTGACAAAGAAGGACGCGGAAGTAATCGTGCAGACCGTTCTGGACAGCATCACCGAATCTCTTCAGCGAGGCGAGAAAATAGAATTGCGCGGATTTGGATCTTTTCGCATCCGCAACCGCTCGTCCCGCCAGGGCCGCAATCCGAAGACAGGATCCGGCGTCAGCGTTCCAGCCAAGAAAGTTCCCTATTTCAAGCCGGGCAAGGAAATCAAGGACCTGGTAAATCTGTAAATGGACCGTCTTTGGACGCCTTGGAGATTTGAATACATCAGCAACGTTGACCAGGCGACTTCCTGTGTCTTCTGCCGTATTCTGAGCGAGAATCGCGATCCCGATAATTTCGTGCTTTGCCGCAGCCGGCATGCTTTTGTGCTGCTGAACCTGTTTCCCTATACATCCGGCCACCTTCTGATTGTGGCAAACCGCCACATCTCATTTTTGAATGACGCAAACCCCGAAGAGCTTCAGGATATCATCCTAATGAGCCAGCGCTGTGAGCATGCGCTGCGTCTCGAATATCACCCGAACGGATTCAATATGGGATTCAATCTTGGGCGCGCGGCAGGGGCCGGAGTCGAGCATCACCTTCACATGCATGTCCTGCCGCGCTGGGTAGGAGATTCGAATTTTGTTTCGATAGTAGGCGAAACCCGCGTCATTCCTGAGGAACTGCCTGCCACCTACAAACGATTGCGCCCCTGTTTTCAAACGGTCTGACATTCTTTCCGCTTGTTTGCTGCGATTGGAGCTAAAATGACCACCTTGGAAAATCTATACTAATCTATTAGTATAGGCCTGTTGATTGCTGAGCCTTCACCACAAGCGCATTCACTATGGATATCGATGCCTTTGGTTTTCACAGCCCTAATATTTTATCTAATTTCGAATAAAACCAGGATAGGAATTTTCTTTTTTAAGCTCCCGTACCGCTCCCTTTGTTTTCCTGCGTCCGCGGGCACAGGAAAACTTGAAATCAGCGTCATTACTGGGTTTCAGCCTCACCCCGCAAAATACAAATCCAGATATTTTTTTTGTTGAATATGCAGAACTCCGTGTGCTACCTTTCGACCCCGTTGTTAAAAAATACGCACGCGAGGTCGCGCGAAATCCTGACATTTTGATTTCAGGGATCAGCGGGATCATTCCAGGTCTTAGCTGTTTGTGAGCCTTTTTGTGTTTT
>JAHFUH010000420.1 GCA_023265215.1 Acidobacteriota bacterium | reverse complement strand
CCCCTGTGTTCGCAGCAGGTTTTATTGGCGGGAACGACCCTAAGAGGTTAGAGCCGTCGAATTTGAGATGAGTGTTTGCTCGCGCTTCTTAAATATTTTGGCTCTGATCTACCCTTTCTGAACGTGCCCCAACCACTCCGGGCAAACCTATTCAGCCTCCCTCGAGAAAGCACATTGTTTAAATCTCATGTGCCATCACGACGAAAGCTGATCTGACTAAACTATCTCCATTAGACAACTAATTCTGTTTTGGTTCAATTAGGGCAAATACTCATTCAATGGTAAGTAGAAATACCCATGAGTTTATTTACGATTTTTGATTTACGATTGACGATTGGACCCACACCATAGGACCATTCATCAATCGCAAAAACTAATTCAGGATTGCGGACAATAATTCGCGTAGCGGACCATCTTTTGTAAAAAAAACAGCGGCACCGGCCGCCAGCATCTCGGCGGCGATAGCCTCTTGATTATGCATGGACAATCCGATAATGCGCACCTGGGGATACGCCTTTGCAATGTATCGCGTGGCTTCAACGCCATTCAGGTGCGGCATGCCAACGTCCATAACAACGATGTCTGGTTTCAATTTCGCAGTAAGTTCTATAGCCTGCAACCCGTTCTCGGCACTGCCAACAACTTCCAATCCCGGGAATTCCTGTAAAAGCTGGGCCAGGGATTCTCTAAAAATCGCATGATCATCTGCAATAAGCACCCTGCGTCTGTGCGATACCAATGCTGGAATGCCCGCAGGATCGACTGCCAGCGTCGGAGAATCCAGAGCGGCAGCCCTTTCTGCATACAAATCTGATCCCATAGTCTAAAGATCCCATATCGAAGATATTACAGATGTGCAGTTGATTCCATACGCACAAATGCTCATTTCTTCATGAGTGAAAGCGCCTAACGAATAGGATTCCTTAGGGCATGCGCAAGAATTACTTGGCATTTTGGCGCGAGCGCCGGGCGGGCAGATGCAAGGCGACGCGACGCAGGCGATGCGGTGTCATCGTCGAGGAGCGGCAGAACGAAGCAGATGCCCGCCCGCCGCCGCGCCCCTTCGGGCAGCGGCCCTGGGGGCCGGCAGCAAAATGCCAAGTAATTCTTGCGCATGCCCTAAGATATCTTCAATAATTCGCCTCTTTTCTGAAGCGGGTTTCCAAAAGCGGGCGATATCCTGATCAAAATTACGACATTCCAATAATAGCCAGCCTGGATTAAGCCGATAATTATCTGGGAATCGGGCAAATAGGTCCGGTATGCGACTGCACATATTTTAGCGGACCGGAATTTCAAGAGGTGTCAAAAATGCTGAGGTACCGTAACCTGCAGATTCAGCACAAACTCCTGGCGAGTTTTGCCTTAATTCTTGCGGTGGTTTTGATATCGGCTGTTTCAAATTATGTTGCCAACAATCACATCCGCTTGCTTTCTCAAAGCCTGGAGAATAATGCATACCTTGCTTATAAGGATGGTTCGTCTTTGATGGACAACTTCTCGAAATTATCCGATTCCCTGACTGATGCTATCGGCTTTTCCGATTACGGCAAGCTCAAGAAGGCTGAAGCAATAGCCAATGGATCTACAGACATTTTGAATCACCTCAAAAAAGTATCTGCCCAGGATACCGATGAAATTGTTCAAATCGAGTCCAGTTACAACAGCTATGTCTCGTTAGGGAAAAAAATAGTTTTAGACCTGGCAAATCAGAAAAAATCCGAGAACATGAGTTTAAGCTTGACGGAATTCGGGAATGCAGGAAATCAACTGCGCGAGAAATTAAAAAAATTTACCGATTCAAAAGATGCGGCGTTCAGACTTGGGATGGGTGAAGTAACCAACACTGCAGGTTTTAATGCAAAATTCACAATTTGGGTCAGCGTTGGAACAATGCTGCTGGCGGCTATTCTCGCTTTGAGTTTGGGGCGATCGATTGGCCGACCTTTGCGTAGAATTGCCCAGGTGGCCGAAAAAGTGGCAGTGGGTGATCTAACCGTGAGAGTGGAGGAAGTCAGGCGCGGCGACGAGGTGGGCACACTCAACAAATCCTTCCGCTCGCTTGTGGAGTATATTCAAGGGCTTTCTTCGGCTATCGAAGGGCTCAGCAGAAATGATTTGACCGTAAACATTCAACCGAAATCTCCGCAGGATCAACTGTCGCTGAATATTCAAAGGACCATTCAGACATTAAGAGATCTGGCCGAAGAAACAAAAAACATGACCAGCTTTGCACTGGAGGGGGACCTCAGCCGGCGGGGAAATGCTTCGAAATTCCAGGGCGTGTACGCCGATGTTGTTAAAGGAATGAACACCACATTCGAAGCAGTCGTCGGGCCATTTAATGAAACGGCTGCGGTACTCGAGAAAATGGCCGCTCACGATCTGACGGCAAGAGTTCAAGGAAACTACCAAGGAGATTTTGAACGAATAAAACAAGCCATGAATACGGCCAGTGCAAACCTTCAGCAAGCGTTGTCTCAGGTAACCGGCGCGTGCCAGCAGATTGCGGTGGTTTCAGGCCAAATCAACGGGAGCAGCCAAGCCATCTCTTCAAGCGCGACAGCGCAGGCGAGCTCGCTGGAACAGGTTTCCGGCAGCTTGCAGGAGATGTCTTCGATGACCCGGCAGAATGCCAGAAATGCAAAAGAGGCGCGGAGGCTGGCCGAGGGTGCCCGTTCCACTGCTGCTGGAGGGGTCAGCAGCATGCAGCGGCTCTCGGATGCGATTAACAGGATCAAAGCTTCTTCCGATTCAACAGCGAAAATCGTCAAAACAATTGATGAAATCGCCTTCCAAACAAATCTCCTCGCCCTCAATGCCGCTGTTGAAGCTGCTCGTGCGGGAGATGCCGGAAGAGGTTTTGCGGTGGTTGCCGAGGAGGTTCGAAACCTTGCCATGCGTAGCGCGGAAGCAGCCAAGAATACCTCCAGGCTGATTGAGGAATCCGTCAGGAATGCTGAAGGAGGAGTATCGATCAACCGGGAAGTATTGTCGAATCTCGGGGAAATTAATGACCAGGTCAACAAAGTCAGTGAAGTGATGGCGGAAATCTCCTCGGCTTCGGATCAGCAGAGCCAGGGAATTGAGCAAATTACGACTTCGGTGGGGCAGATGAATGAGATGACTCAACAGAATGCTGCGAATTCAGAAGAATCCGCAACCTCTGCCGTTGAACTCGACAACCTTGCGCAGAAAATGCAGAAAATGGTCGGCGCCTTTAAACTCGGCGGCAATCAATTCTCCCGTCCGGAGCCCCGGAACAATGTGGGCCTCAGAAATAAAATACCCCTCCGCAGGGAAACGGCGAAAGAAAATGGCCGGAAGAACGCCGCAAAATTGATACCGTTCGAAGATGATTTTGAAACACTACGGGATTTTTAGTTGAGCTGCCGTTGGGGCCTGTCCATGAATAACATTTGCAACGTGTAAATGTTATTCATGGACAGGCTCTTATTTTGAACGATGGTTCCATCGCTCGGCTACTTTATTCGTATCCCGCTCGAGATACCGGACGCCTGTCAACCAGAGTACACCGGATATAAGGAACATAAATCCAACCACCATAAATGATTTGTTCATGTCTCCATACCAATCGTTCAGGAATCCCACAATCACGGGCGAAATAACGTCCCCGAGTGCATGAATTATAAAAATATTCAGTGCGAATCCGGCGGCCCGGATTGAAGGATGCGTCACATTGGCCAGGATTGTATTGGTCGGACCTGTATTGAAAAACAGGCAGAAAGACGCAAGAAATATCAGGACCCAGATAGCCCAGGGAAATGGCGCATGCAAAACCGCCATGAAAATTGGGAAACCGATGATCATCGCAGTTCCCGAGACCAGAAAATATGAACCTGGAAATCGAGCGCGCAGCCTGTCGCCGGCAATCCCGCCCAGAAGCGTTGCCACGAGACCGGCGGTCGCGGTGATTGCACCAAAGATGATGGTGGAATTGGAGGGAGCATTCGGCCGGCTGGCGAGATAGCTGGGCATCCAGAATGCAATGCCTCCAATTGCGAAGGTCATTGCTGCCATGCCGAAGGTGCAAAGCATATAGGATGGCGTGCGGATCAGGATCAAATAATCTCGCCAGTGGATATTTTTGGATTCGGCAGATCCCCGGCCGGCTTCCGGTTTCCCACGCTGAAGATCGCGCATGAAGAAGCTTCGTATTCCAAGGGCTATGCCGGGCGTCAAAACAAATAGAAAAGCCCAGCGCCAGCTATCCGGTTCCATTCCGAAGCATCCTGCGCCCCATCTGCCGATTTCCGAATTCGCCACCAATCCGCCCAGAACATAACCCAGAGCGCTACCAACAGGTGTTGCGGTATAAAACCACGCCAGCGCTCGCCCGCGAATCTCCTGCGGGAATAGATCGGAAATCATTGCAGGCGCAACCGGCCCATATGCCGCTTCGCCGATTCCAACGAAACAGCGCGTGATCAGCAACATGAAAAAAGTGTTGGCAAGTCCAGAGGCGCCGCTGGCCAGGCTCCACAGGATTACGCCAATGCTTACAATTGCCCAGCGTGACCATCTTTCAGCCATGCGAGCAAATATCGGGGCTCCCAGCATGTAAACCAGCATGAATGCCGTTCCCAGCAAACCAAGCAGGGCATCGTCCGGTGTGAAACCAAGATGGTTATGAGACCACTGGATCAGGGCGATCAGCGTGTCGCTGCCGACCAGATTCTTACCCCCTGCCTCGAAAAAGGTCTTTTTAATCGGGCCAACAACAGCCGCAAGAACCTGCCGGTCGATGTAGTTCAGGAGATTAATCAGGATAAGTAGTGCTAGTGCGGAATTGGCGCCTGGGAAGGGCTTTCCCTTATTATCTAAAGACATTAGAATTCTCCTGGCTATTCTAGTCTGACCTCGGCTGTGGGACAATAAACCTTTCCGGAGAGATCATTATATTCAGGAGATGAGAATGGACGAACTCGAAATAATCAGGAATGAGATAAATTCGGTGGATGAACGCATTCTTGAAGCCCTGGCGGATCGTCGAAAACTTGCGGAACAGATAATTCAGGCAAAAGATCAAATGGGAACGCCTCTTCGGGATGCCCTGAGAGAGGAGCAATTGCTGGACAAACTGATTGCAATGGGGCGCAGCCAGGGATTGGACGCTCATCTGATAACCAGGGTGTTTCACGAGATCATCGACGATTCAATCCGTTCTCAACAACTGCATCTTCTGAATGACGACAAACCCGATCTGAA
>JAHFUH010000051.1 GCA_023265215.1 Acidobacteriota bacterium | reverse complement strand
GCTCCTTTCTCCCAACGCTTTCTCTTACGGATCTGCGGACGGGCAACAACTTAATCTTGACGCGATACGCCGTCTGCTGGAGGCATTGCGTGAAACGGTCGGGAAAACGGGCCGGATCATATTTGCGCACTTCCCTTCGGAGGCAAGGCCTGAACATGTCACTTCAGACACTCTCGGTTTGTTGAAGGAATTCGCCGACAATGACGAGATTGTAATAGGAGCACAGTCAGGAAGTCCAAGGATGCTGGAGACCTGCAACCGGTCCCACACAGTGGACGATGTTCTGGCGGCAGTATCGCTGGCTCGGGAATATGGATTCAAAATCATAGTCGATTTTATTTTCGGCCTGCCCGGAGAGAATACTGCGGATTTACAAGAAAGTCTGAAGGTAATGGAAGAGATAGTTCGCCTCGGAGCGCGGATACACGCACACCTTTTCGCGCCTCTGCCACAGACTCCTTTCTCCAAGGAACCGCCAGGCCGCGTTGATCCAGCCATTATGAGCGCATTGGAGAAACTCAAAGCGCGCCAGGGGGTCTACGAAAATTCCCGCAACACCATCTGCGTCCCTGATTAATCTTGCAGTCGGATCCGGGAGATCTGCCCACCAGATATCTCCCTGAGAGATTACCACTCGCTGTGCTCCAGGATGCGGCGAAACGCGGCAGACACGAACGGATCGGTCTCAGTACCCATCTCAGCACACACCTTGTCGATCGCTTCCGTCACACGGTCAGGCGCGTGACGATCCACATATTCCTCAAGTGCGCTGCTGAACAACTGGCTTCGTGATTTTTTCATCCGGCGTGCCAGATGCTCCGCCTTCGCAAACACATCGTCGGGAATCGATACAGCGTCTTCATCCCCGGGGTATAACCGTATTCCTCTGCTAGATCAAGTCGGTCATAGGTGAACAACAATTTGCTGCTTAATGCCACCTAGAATTCGCGCTTCGTCTTCTCGACGGTAGCGATAAGACGGGTGCTTGATGTAGACAACTGGCAGGCCATGATCAGACTGCCGTTCTACCAGGAATCGTTCGACCTCCCGGCCAAGCGCTAGCAAAACCTTTGGGCGCAATAGATCAAGTTCGGCAAGGAAGTACTGTGCGTAACACTGCTCCATGGTTTTTTGCTTGAGTCGTGACTGCTCGTTGCGAGTGCTGCACTTGACCAAATTTGTGTGGGCGGCGTGTAGATAGATATCGGTGGGCGGGATGTCGAGGAAATAGCTGATGTAGCGAAACAGTGTCTTGTGGAACCGAATGGACGGCTCACGAACTTGGCCGGGGTCGGGGTAGAGCTTCTGTTGGTAGTCCCGATAGGCACGGAACAGATCCCCTCCGGTGCGACCTCGATACAGTTTGCGTTCGTCTTTTTTGCCTTTCAGGGGATGTCCGGGATTCTTCGCGACGTCTAGCAACTGGACCGGGGCCACCTTGAAGAAGAACCCTCGCGGCGGAATGCCAGAGGCGATGTTTTTCCACACCCCTGGGCACAGGGCAACCGTGTTTGCGCAATTCATGCAGCGGGTGTAGAGGTTATCCAGCGTTTGTGCGACTGTAGTCATGCTATAGGTGCCCAACTTGAAGTATACGGAATTCCTTATCTGGCTAAACCGCCAGGTAGAGGATGATCATTTTCCATCTGAGTGCTAAATCCTAGGCTGACAAGGACATCCGGAGGTATCAACCTTGCGATGTATCCAGATAAGCCGCGAGGGCGGACCGTTTATCCAAATAATATTCCAGCTTGTGACACCCGATAAAGCGATCGGTTAACTAAGAAGTTCGGAAAATTCGCAGCCTCGCCCGTACTTCTATTTCAAGTGCCTGGCGGCGAAATCCAGGAAAAACGGCCAATTGGGTCCATCGGTATGGCCGCTGGAGTGCTGCCGGAATGCTACGTCGGCGTCTTCACCCACCAAAGTATCAATGGGGGGGAACGCGCTGGTTCCCATGTCCTTCATACCCAGCAGCTTGTAAACCGGCCCAGCGCCAACCCCTGCCAGGAAGGTGCCCTTGGCATCCACCCAGCTGTCACCGCCGGGTTCAGCGTCATACCCGCCTTTGCCGGCGCTGAGGAAGACGGGTCGCGGTGCGCACAGTGCCACCAGTTCGTGCGAATCCACCGGCAGATCGTTCCAGTGCAGCGGGCCTGCGTACTTGAGGAAGTTGCCGGCCATCCAATGATATTCGCTGGTAGCGGCGACGTTCTCGATGATTTCGCCCCAATCGCGGCGATGCAGTTTGGCGCCGCCCTCGCCCGATGAGCTGACATAAGCCGTCCACAGGCGCGGCTCATACGCCATGGCAACGATAGTGGCCTTCCCATAGCGGGAGTGGCCTTCCAGCGCGATGTGTTTGGCGTCCACGCTCTTGTCGGTTTCGAAATAATCGATGGCCCGGCTCACTCCCCAAGCCCAGGCGCGCAGGCTGCCCCAATCGTCGGGTTTGCGCGGCTGTCCTTTATTCACCAGTCCGATGATGCCCAGTGTCAACCCGGCTCCGTTGTCGGCTTGGATGCTGCCGGGATTCACTGCGGCGTAGCCCCAACCCCTGGCGAGAACCTGTTGCTGCCACGTGGGACCCGTGGGACCACGTCCAGCGCTCGGAGAGGCGCTGCGGCCCGCGGCTGCCGCTGCACTCGGAGCCCCGCCTGCCGCGCTCTGCGCTCCAGCGGCGGCACCGGGCACGCCACGGCCCGGGAGCCCTGCATTCGCCGCCGGTCCGCGTCCAGCGCCGAAAGACGCTGCAAAGGCGTTCGGACCGTACGGCGGTCCCGGCGGGGCTGATGCACCTCCAGGAGCTCCAAACCCACCGATGCCTCCAAACTGCATGATTACCGGCACGGGACTCTTCGCGTTGGCAGGCGTGACCAGGGTCAGCGCAATCTTGACCTCGATATCCGGGTACGAAGAATTGTCCACCACGCCCAACAATTGCTTGGTAATGATATCCACGTCGCCGTTCTTGCCGGGAGTGGCGCTTGTTACTTCCCATTTCACTTTGGGAGTCACCTTGGGCATACGGCCATAGACCTCGCGATCGAAGTCCTCGACGATTTCAGGACGTCGTTTTTTCCACCAGTCGGACGCCTTGGCGACCCTTTTGCCATTTTTCAACGTCAAAGGATCCGGGAGATCGGGAAATGGATTGGCCTTGGATTCATCGTAATTGGCGAAGGTCGGATCGGCCTTGTTGGTGCCATTATGCCCACGCCTGAGCTCGGTAATATGCAGTAGATTCATCATGCGCTGATGATCTTCTTCCGTGGTTTGCTTCACCACTGGTAGATGGTTCTCTGCCGCGCGCGCGGCCTGAAAAATCAGGATTCCTGTGGGGATGCCAATCAAGCCCGCCCAAATCAGGCCGATCGGCCATCGGATTGATCGCAGTTTGGACACTAATGCCTCCATGGATTTTGCTGGACTTGGTGGTGCCCTTCAGCCTGTCGCACTGTGCATCGAAAAAGCTGAGTTTAGTTAGCACTCGAACTATAGATATTTTGGAGCGCCAGTGTCAAGCTGGCGACCCGGGCAAGCTTGACTTTGTCCTGTCTTGAGGAATCTATGGTTAAAGTGTCGGTGCTTGAATTTCGACGTGATGCCAAACGGGTGATCGGCCGTCTGATCTATGAGAAGCGAAATCTTCATAGATACGAGCGGATTCTATGCCTAGCTCGCCGGGGACGATGACCGGCAGGCTGGAATTTGAACCACAAAGACCTCTAAGAGATGCTTCTTTGCGGTCTTTGAGATCTTCGTGGTTCGCTTTTGGGGCTTGGCTAAACAGGCACAAAATTCCGAATTTAGCCCAGGATATCCATGAGGCTCATGACTTTTTGCGGTTTGTTGAGCCGGACGAGGTTGTCGAGCAGTTGGAATTCGCAACCCGGGCATGACGTCACAACGATATCCGCTTCGCTGGCTTCAATGCTTTCTATCTTCTTTTCAGCGATTTTCTTTGAGAGTTCATAATAGTAGAGATTGAACTGCCCCGCCATTCCGCAGCAGCGGCTGGCGTTCGGCATCTCCACATATTTTGCATCTGCCAGAGATTTCAAAATCCTCCGGGGCTGCTCTTTCACGCCCAAATGCCTGTTCAAATGGCAGGGATCATGCCAGGTCAGAGTCTTGCCTTTGATGGCGGCGGCACCCTGGAATGAGGATGCCTGCAGATCGAGGACATCGATGAGAAACTGTGTGACATGCCTTATTTTGCTCCCGAACTGGGAGTAAGCCACCTGCCTTTCGGGGGTGTCCGCAAGCATATGAGGATATTCACTAAGAGTGCAGGAGCAGGTTGCGCAATCCGCTACGATATAGTCCACATCTGAAAAAGCCGCGACATTGGAGTCGGCGATTCTTCTTCCCGTTTCAAAATCGCCGGCGCCGAGGAATGCGGCTGCGCCGCAGCATCCTTGTTTGCTCGGCATCACGACTTCGATCCCGTTCCGATTCAGCAGATCCACCGTTTTTTTTCCGAGATGCGGCAGGACGAATTCATTCATGCAGCCGCTGAAATAGCCGACTCTCATTACACTTTTCCCTCCAGCCGGTTTGCTGATTTCGGGAACCAGCTGGTGCAGGAATTTTGGCGCAATAGACGGGATCTGCCTTCCTTTGCCCAGAGCGGTCAGGAATGACGGCAGATGCCGGATAATGCCATTGGATTTGGGCATGAAAGCCGACTGGAAGTATTTGGCGAGTGTCAGGACATTTCCGAGCCGCGGCCGGTTCGTCATCAGATTGCGGTAAACAAAACCATATGGGAATCGCACGCCCTGGACGCGCGCAAATTCCGCGCGCGCTTCCACTACTATGCGCGGAATAGGCGCCTTTGCAGGACAGCTTTCCGTGCAGGCCATGCAGGCGGTGCATTTGTAGAGACGATCGGCCAGGTCACGGTTTAGCTCCAGATCTCCCTTGATCAACGCTTTAACCAACTCGTTCTTCCCGCGCGCAACGCCCGACTCTATTTTCTCTTCCTGGTATACAGGACAGACATACGTGCAGAAGCCGCACTTCATGCACTGTTCAGTATCTTTTTCCAGTTTCTCCAGCTTACTGCTTTCCGAAATGCTCATGACAATTCCCAAATCTTTTCCGGATTCATAATGTTGTTAGGGTCCAGCACGTTCTTAAATTGCTTCATGATCTCAATCGCCCGCGGATCGAGCGCTTTTGCCAGCAGCCTTTTCTTCTCCAGACCTATTCCATGCTCTCCCGAGAGAGTGCCGCCGAGTTCAAGAGCCGCTTCAAAAATCGCCGTCAGCGTATCCTGCAGGCGGTCCAGATCTTCTTTTTCCCGGCTGTTGGTGAAAACGCTGGGATGAATATTCCCATCTCCCGCATGACCTATAAGAACGACCGGAAATCCGGATTTCTTTGAGATCTCATCGAGTTTCTTTATGAAATCGGAAAGCCTGTCGCGCGGAACGGTGACATCTTCGGCGATAACCGTCCGGGCGGCGCTGTAGATAGCTGCGAATCCGGCGCTGCGGGCTTTCCAGTACATATTCGCCTCATCATCGTCTTTGGCGAGACGGGCTATTTGCGCGCCCCCATCCTTCAATATATCCAGGATGTGAGCGGCCTCGCTTTCCACGGCGGCCAGGGAGCCATCCGCGTCTATCAGAAGCATGGTGTTTGCATCCACAGGCAGACCAACATGCATTTTCTCTTCGATGCGACGGATCACAAAATTGTCGACGAACTCGATTTTCGCCGGCACAATGCCGGCCGCCAAAATTCGTGATACGACCGACCCGGCCAGAGTCATGTCATCAAAGATCGCCATCATGGTTCTTTTGGCGGCGGGCTTGGGGATAAGCCGCAACGTGATTTTTGTGATAATTCCAAGAGTCCCTTCCGAACCGGTAAACAGCGAGACCAGGTCATAGCCGGTACGGTTCTTAACGGTTGAACCGCCGATTTTCATCACATACCCATCCGGCAACACTACTTCCAGCCCGAGAACATACTGCTTGGTCACGCCGTATTTAATGCATAAAGGACCGCCGGAATTCTCGGCCACAGTCCCGCCTATTGTGCAGGTGAGGAAGCTTTGCGGGTCGGGAGGGTAAAACAGATTTTCTTTGGCCAGCAGCATATTAAAATCCTGCAGCACGACACCGGGTTCAACTGTAGCGGTTAAATTTGCCTTGTTGATATCCAGAACCCGATTCATCTTGGTCGTGCATAGAACAATGCCGCCTCGAACCGGTATCGAGCCTCCGCTGATATTGGTCCCTGAACCACGCGGGGTCACCGGGATCCGGTTTTCATTTGCAAGTTTCAAAATTGCTGAAATCTGGTCAACGCCGGTCGGCAGGACCACCACGTCGGGAGCATGCGACCAGGTGGTAGTGCCATCGTAAGCATAAGTCGCCAAATCCTCTTTGACCGTCAACACCTGGGTTTTCCCGGCGATATCTTCCAACTGCTTTATAATTTTCGGATCCAACCTGAGACATCCCTTCCTCTCCTGCTCTGAAACGGCGCGCGATGGCCAGTCCAAACAGCCGAGATATGTAAAGACAATGAAACTCTTCTTCCTTATCGCAAACTATCCATTATAGGGCAGCACCAAGGGTAATGACAATAGTTGCCGAATCGGGAAGCTATTGAAATGGATTTGGGGAAGCAAGGAGCCGGAATCAATATCAGCGGTTGGATTGAGCAGGCAAGTTCTCCTGACTTCCGGCTTCTTGAAGAATTGGAATTCTTCTTCCCGAATAACGTTATTCGTTGCAGATATGATATATTGGCGCGCGCTCAAGCTTCCTCTGCAGGAGGATTCCAGAACACATTTTTGCCTATACGGCTTTTGAGGATCAGGGTATATACTTTGGCGCGCAACCATAAAGGTATTATTCAGCGCCCCGTAGGGACGCATTATTAAATTATCGGAGGCACTCTATGGAAATCAGATCAACCGCCAGCGGGACGAACTCATTGGCAACCAAAACTTGCTTCAGCGACGAGAACGGATTTGAAGTTGCTTCCGTTATCGTTATGGGAAAAAAGGATGCCGTTCTCATGGACGCGCAGTGGACGCTGTCCAACGCCCACAGGGTTATCACGGAAATCCTGGAAACGGGCAAGAACCTCACAACGATTTACCTTTCCCATGCGCACCCGGATCATTATTTTGGGGCCGGCGTGATTGCCCAGGCTTTCCCGAAGGCGCGTGTCGTTGCAATCCCTTCGGAAGCCGAAATGATGAACAAGCAGTTCTTCGGCAAAATCGAACACTGGGAAAAAATCATCGGGTCCCACAATGTTTGCAGGGTGACGGCAAAAATCGAGTCTTTGAAAGAAGACCGCTTCGAACTGGAAGGACAACCCTTTGAGATCATGACGAAAGTCATGGGCGACATGAGGTACAACACGATGGTTTGGATCCCATCCATCAAGACCCTGTACGGCAGCGACGTGCTGTTCAACCAGGCTCACCCCTTCACATGCGAACTTACAAAGGAAGAACGCGCGCAGTGGATAAAGGATGTCGACAAGATTGAGAAAATGGGCGCCGAAGTAATCATTCCCGGCCATCAAAAACCCGGGATGCAGTTCGACAGAAGTTCGCTCGATTTCACCAGGGATTACATAGTTGCCACCGAAGAAGAGCTGGTAAAAACGAGCACTGTCGGCGATTTTTATTACGCGATGGCTTCGCGCTTCCCCGATGCCAATCTCACTCGTCTTAGCAACGGAATGAACGCGATGGTGTTCAAGGGCGGCCTGGACTGGAACTGGCGCGAGATCTAAAAGCCTCGCCAATTAAATTGAAAACGCCACGGATTTTTCTGTGAAATCCGTGGCGTTTTTATTTTTTCAGCAGGGCAGGCCAGTTAAGGGTGATGTGAAAAGTGTCCTGCGATTTTTCCGTGACAGGAACCGTAAGGAGAAATCGTTTGCCGTCTGAGGCAACATCCCAGGCCGGCCCTGAGCCCAAGGGAGTCTGGAAAAGAAGTTTCGGTGTCGCTGCCTGGAATGCTGCACCAGCTGAAATCTCCACAGCCATACAATTCCCATCGTCATTACGATAGTATAATTCCTTGCCGTCTCCGCGCCACTTGGGATGTGTTCCGCCGCCATTGGAAACCATCCACTTGCCCGACTCTTCAGGAGGTATCCCTTTTGAATTCCGCGCGAATCCGCACACATAAATTTCATACCTGCCGGACTCATCGGACTGGTAGGCTATCCAACGTATATCGGGAGAAAACTGGCCGTCTCCTTCGCTGAACTCGGTGCGGAGGAATGGAATCGGTTTATGGTCGCCCACCAGCGGTAGAATCCACAAATCGCTTTTTGTTTTTGGGTCGTTTGTGGTGGTATAGAGCACAAAACGTCCGTCGCCGGACCAACTGGAGGGCATTGCTCTTTGGGCAGTATTCAGCAGGAGCTCTTCTTCCTTGACTCCGTTCGCCGGTTTTCTATATAACCCACCCTGGGCTTGCCCACCCGGACCTTCCCTCGCTGAAAAGAAGATAATGGAATCACCGGTCGGCGACCATGCCGGCCCCAGATTTACCCCTTTTCCAAAAGTGAAACGCGTATTCGTGCCGCGCGCAAAATCCAGCAGCCAAAGATCCGGAAAAGATGTTCCCTCCGCCGCCAGTCCAATTTTTGCAACGGCGGCTTGTACACCGGTCCCTGAAAGCTTCAAATTGACGATACTGCCCGGATCTCCGGCCCTGCCCAGATCCCTGCCTTGACGGTCAAACCAGGCAAGTTGAAGGTTTCTCCGCACATCAGGAAGCACTCCAATGCCGCGGCCGGTCCTATAAGCAAGGTGGCCGCTTGTCGAAACCGAGAAATAACCTTGCCCGCGATAGGAACCGACCTGGTCGATCACCGGAACGGGTTCGCCAACCAATTCCAGGCGTTTCTCATCAAAATCCTGAGAAAAAAGGACACCTTCGCTCAGGAAAAGCAGACAACCTCTTGATGAATCTTGAGACGGCGCATAGGCCACCGCGTAAGAACTCGTCATCAGCCGTTTGCCCGTCTGGGCTTCAGGCCCGGCATCCAAAGATCCTACATAGATACTGCCGTCTTTTTCCTTGGCCGAGACGCCGTAATATAGGAAATGGCGGTCATCGGAAAGAAACGATGGGAAACAATGCCATTTTTCCTGCCGCGACTCGTCAGGCTTGGTTAAGGGCGATGGAATCCCTCCTTTGTCGGATACCTGCATCAAACCTCCCCCTTCGGTTCCAAATATGATCACGCCGTCACGGTTCCACGCACCTCCAATCAACATGGTTGAAAGATTACATATGGTCTGGGGCGGGCCGCCGGAAATATCGATCTTCTTGAGTTTGCCTCCGGCATCAAAAGCAATGAAGCGGCTGTCCGGAGACCAGGCGAAATAAGGGCATGATGCATTCAGTTCCGCGCCGGGCAGGCAGCGGGCTTCAGGGGAGTCAAGGGAATGAACCCACAAGCGAAAGACGTTATCGGAGCCCAATCCTGAAAAAGCCAGGTGACGGCCGTCCGGAGACAGAGCGAACAGTGAGTAAGGGGCCAGGCTCACTTTATCCGGAAGCGCGATCTGAAAGCGCACCGTCTGCAGCGCAGCCGGAGCCTTTGCGCGTAACTGAACAAAAACAAGCGCAGCAAATGCCAGCATGAATACCGCCGCGACGCTCCAGGCAAGCCACGGCCGTTTTGCCTCTTGAGTTTCCGGCTCTTTCCCGATCCATGCGATTGCATCGCCGATGTCGCGCAGCCTTCGTCTGAGATCCCTTTCCAGACATCGTTGCAGCAACGGCCGCGCTTTAGCCGGAACCTTTTCCCAATCAGGCTCCTTTGTCAGCACCGCAGCCAGAGTGTCTGAAACTGTTTCGCCGGCAAACAACTGCTTTCCCGTAAGCATTTCGTATAGCACGACGCCGAACGACCAGACGTCGGAGCGCTTGTCCACCGGCTTTCCCTTGGCTTGCTCGGGTGACATGTAAGCAGCTGTTCCGAGGATCATGCCGGCGGCGGTTTGCGCGATGCTCAATGTCGGCGAGTTTTCCAGGCTCGCTGCCGGCGCATCCCCTACCTTTGCCAATCCGAAATCCAATACCTTAACCGTGCCATCGGGCTTGATCTTGATATTTGCCGGTTTCAGGTCTCGATGCACGATCCCTTTCTCATGCGCAGCTTCCAGCGCATCGGCAATCTGCCGCGCGATCTCGATCGACTCATCGAGCGGAATGGCCCCTTCCTTAATTCGATCCGCCAGTGTCAGCCCTTCAACCAGTTCCATCACGAGATAGTCGGGGCCTACATCATAAAGTGTGGCTATATTGGAATGATTCAGCGCCGCCACGGCGCGGATCGCGCGCGAGAAACGATCGGTAAATTGTTCCGCAGACACTTTGATCGCCACTTCGCGCCCAATCCGCGAATCGTGCGCGCGATACACTTCCCCCATGCCACCGGCTCCGATCGCGGCTACAATTTCATACGGTCCTAATTGTGTTCCAAGTTTCAGAATCATATCTCTAATATACTACTATGTGGCAAGTACTCTGATGCCGGCGCGAATCTTTGTCAACCGGATTTAATCTGCGTAATTTATGCAATCCGTGGCGTTTTTTGTTTATAATCGCCTCAATATATGGAGGGTGTATGGACTCTTCTCAGTCACGAAGAAAGTTTCTGCAGGCAGGTCTCGCTTTACCAGCAGCCGGACTGGTCTCATCGGCCGGCTTGGACCCGGCATTTCAAGGAAGTTCGAGTGCTCCCCAGGTTGTGTATCGAACCTTGGGCAAAACAAACCTTAAGGTTTCAGGCGTTGGATTTGGCATCGGATTCGTGCCGGTTCCGGAAGTTGTCGCTCGTGCAATTGACATGGGTATTACTTACTTCGACACGTCCCGCGATTACGGTGACAGCGAAAAAATCTTCTCCGGCGTTATCAAAGGCAAACGAGATAAAATCATCATTGCCACCAAAACCCCTTCTAGCAAAAAGGCGGACATAATAAAGGATTTGGATACCAGCCTCCAGGTGCTCGGCACGGATCATGTCGACATCTGGCATCTGCATGGAAGAGACAGGCTTGCCCAAGTTCCGGATGAGGCAGTCGAAGCCCTGGAGATATGCAAGAAATCGGGCAAGACGCGCTTCATCGGCTTCAGCAGCCATGACATCAACAACATGGTTGACTTCATCGTGAAAACCGGGAAATTCGATGTCATCCAGACCACCTACAGTTTTCCAATTGGCTTGCGGATTAGGGAACAGTCCATCGCAAAGCTCCAGAAGGCAGGCATCGGTGTCATAGCGATGAAGGTTGTGGTCGCGCTGAGCGGCTTCAATTTGAAAAGCGTTGAGAACCCGCCCGCAAGGCCAAACGGCGACGGCCCGGTTGCGGGCATTAAATGGGTTTTACAGAATCCGGCCATCGGCACAACCGTTCCCAATATGCGGACCATCCCGCAGCTCGAAATGAATTTCCGGGCGATGTCGGAAACGTATACCCCCGAAGATGAAAAGCTTCTGTATACGCTGAATGAGCGGATCCGGCCGGACTACTGCCGCATGTGCTACGAATGTAAAGGAGTATGTCCAAAGGGCATGCCGGTGGCGGACATACTTCGTTCCCTGTCTTATCATGATTTCTACGGCGATTACCATCATGCAATCGTAAGCTTCAGGGATTTTGCGAGAGAAGTTCGCGATGTGCGATGCACCGATTGCGGCACCTGTGCTGTCCAGTGTCCGAATGGAGTCCATGTCCAGGATCGCCTGATCCGGGCTCAGCAACTCCTGGCATAGTCTTAAAAAACGCCACGAATTTCACGATTCAACGGATAGAAATCCGTGGAATCTGTGGCGTTTTGATTTTTTCAAGTCTCACTTCCATTTACACCCGGGAAGTAATGCATATTTGATAAATGTACCCCTTATTAGTAAAATGGTATACCTTTCTATTGAGGTAAACCATGACCATTTCTCGGGCAACGGTTAAAGGACAAGTAATCATTCCCGCTCGTTTGCGGAAAAAATTCAACATCAAGAAAGGCACGCGCGTCGCCATAAGCGAGGGGGAAGGGAATGTAATTTTGATCCAGCCCCTTCCCGACGATCCTATCGAAGCCTCGCGAGGCATCTTGAAGGGCGAAAAATCGCTGATCAAGGCGCTCCTCAAGGAGCGGCGCGAGGAGGCAAAGCGTGGATAGAGCTTATGTCTTTGACAGCTATGCGCTAATTGCGCATTTTGAAGATGAGGCGGGCGGTGATCAGGTTAGAAAAATCCTCAGGGCGGCTTCCGCGGGAAAGACAGAAATCTTCCTTTCAGTAATCAACCTTGGCGAGTTGTATTACAATACGCTCCGGGAACGGAAACGAGAAAAAGCGGAGGAGGTCTTGTTCCTGCTTCAGCAGCTTCCGATCTCTATCGTAAACGCCGATTTGGAAATGACGCTTGAGGCGGCCAGACTCAAGAGCACGTATCCTGTAGCATACGCTGATTGTTTTGCCGCCGCCCTCGGAATTCGAAAAAACGCAAAAGTAGTTACAGGCGATCCGGAATTCCGGAAATTTGAGAACATCTTGTCTGTCGAATGGATTGGCAGTGTAAATAGTGCCTAACGCTATTGCGCAGTCCTGAAAACCGCCACGGATTCCATAGATTTCTATCCGCGGAATGCGTAGCGGTTTTAAATCTTCCCGAGGGCTTTGAGGACTTTATCGGGAGTTAATGGATAATCGAGGGTCCATTTGCCGGTGGCGTTGTATATGGCGCCGGCGGTGATTCCCGACATGGAGGCAGCGCTGTCCTCGCCGATGCCGCAGGCCCCATAGCTCGAATAGCCCAAGTGGCTTTCGTTAATGATGCATTGAACCTCCGGGTAATCGTTCATTGTCCCGATGTGGTAGCCGATGTTGTCGAAATTCAATCCCACGCCGGTGCGCGGGCAATAAACCTTTTCTTCGGTGGCGCTTCTTCCCAATCCCATGATGGCGCCGCCATACTGCTGGGCCTCCGCTCCGCGCCGATTGAAAAGGTGGCCCACATCGTTAACGCATACAACGTTGGTAACGAGGACTTCTCCGGTTTCCGTATCCACCTCGACTTCAATAAAATGAGCCTGGCGGCTCATGATGTACATCTGCGAGTGCGGCTTACCGTCCAGAGTCAACCCGGTCACATTTGGAGCAACGGGATGGAAAATCGCCGGATCATCGCCCCAGAATGCACTCGCCACTTGCTTCACGGTTTTCCTGTTCGCAGGATTTGCCTTCTCAAAGACGAAGCTGTCTTTTACATCGAGATCCTCGATTTTCTTGCCGGCAAATGCAGCCTGGCCGCCGCCCATTCTGCCCGGAGATGGCATGCCGCCGCCGCCCGGCCGCACGGCATAGTCCAGTATTTTCCGCTTCAATTCTCTAGCCGCAAGCACCAATTGAGGAGTGCTCTGGCTGATCCCCATCGATCCGCCGGGGACCCAGAAACGGAAGGTATTTGCATCCGACCGCTGTGTCTCGATTACGATATCCTCATATCTTAAGCCGGCTTCCGAAGCCACGCAGTGGCGGAAAGCCGATTCGGTATCCATACCGAAATCTGCGCGCATCCCTATGATCGTAAGCTTGCCATCGCGCAACACGAGGCAGGCAAACTGTCTGCCATTGATCCAACTCCATTCATTAATGTGTACGAAACCAAGTCCGTGCATTCTTCCATTGGGCAGCTTCCTGGTTCCCGGAGGGTGCCATTTATTCTCCCAGTGAATCGCCTCTTTTCCCAATTTGATAATTTCTCTCAGACTCTGCCGTTGCGGAAATCCATTCTCCTTTTGATATTTCGTAACCCAATCCCAGTTATTTCCCCGGCAGCCGTCATTTTTGAGGGCGACCTCTGTCGGATCTAATCCGAATTCAGCGGCCACGTGTTCGAACATAACGTTGTGAGGCACACAGCAATGCGCACCATGCCTCCAGCACATGTGATGGCCCGTATTGATCAGAGCCCATTCCTGCGTGTTGCGCAGGTTGGGGATCGCGGTGGATTCGTGCGTTTTATCGATGTGCAGCTCCCCAAAGGGTCCGGTAACGTGCCAGTCTAAAGCCGTAATAGTCCCGTCTTTTTTGGCTCCCACCTTGCAGCGATAGGTTGCCGCATCATCGCCATTGCAATAAAAATTGCTTTCATCAAAGAGCAGCTTCACGGGCTGGTTCTTCGCGCGCTTTGCAAGGATTGCCGCCAGCCGGATAAACGCCGTCGAGTATCCGAGCCAGGCAATGCCTCCGTACCATGCACCCTGGTATGGCAGAGTCACCGTTATTTTGTTGGGTTCGGCAATAGGAGCAAGGGGCTTGGACCGGCCCGACGCACTGGAACTGAGGTTTGCTTCTACGCTGCCGTATCCAAGTGAAACTGACGACAACCCGTTCTGGAGAACACTTGGATTGCTGAGGACTGGCTGCATATGCGCAGTATGGTGAGGCCATATATCGAGAAAATCGCCTCTCCACTGCACTACGCAGGCCATCGCTTCGACACCTGCCGGTGTATTGGTTGCCCTTGTGATTGTATATTCAATTATCTTGTCCGCCTCGGCGAACCCTTTCTTGATATCTCCGATTTCAGTGGCATCGGATGCAAGGGTGTTCGGCTCTTTGGCTCGCTGATTTAAGCGGAAAACTTCGGGCATGATTTTTGGCGCGTCCGGCTTCAGCGATTGTTCCATGTCCAGAATGAACGGTTGCTCTTCCCACTTTATTTCAATCAACCGGAAAGCTCGGTCACATATCTCTTCGCTGTCCGCAACTACGACAACCCCCATCGGGTGCTGATAAAAATCGCTGGTGCCCGGAAGCGTTAGGATATTGTATTTGGCCGCGCAATATCCGCCCGTTGAGTTCTCGAACTCAACGTCGGGATCATTGAACTTCAAAATATCTCGGACTCCCGTCAGCGCCTCAGCCTTGCTCGTATCCATGCTTACGATTTTGGCGTGCGCATAGGGCGACGCAAGTATTTTGGCGTACAGCATGCCGGGAAATTTCAGATCCCTGGTAAAAACTGCCTGGCCCGACAATTTGTCGTGGGCGTCCTGGCGGGATGAGCCGTAATTGACAGGTGAAACACCTTCGGGCGGCTTCCATGTCCATGGCCTGTAATCTTCCGGCATATCGTCTCCCTAAGACCTTTAAAATAACTCAAACCAACAGCCATCGGGGTCGGAGTCGGTATCGGTATCGGGGTCGGTTTTTAGAAAGCTGCCATTCGTAGAAGTATCGATTTATCTAAAAGCCGAACCCGAACAGAAAACTCCTGGAATCACATTCCTACTTTGGTTCGACGCAGGTGAAACTGGCTGCATTGTTGATGTCGCCGGCTCCCTTATACTTGGCCACCTTGGGATAGGCACATGCAGGCCGGCTTCGAATTACTTTGGCCTGCTGACCTCGGGCCGCCTGCTCCCTCTGGGTGTAGATGATCGATTCCGGTGCAATCCCTTTCTCTACCCAATTCTGGATCGCACTGAAGGCATCAAAATCTTGTTGGTTGCCCATAAATCCGGGACATCCGGGCGATCCCGGAACCATGAAAAGACGGGCAAAATCCTTCGTCTGATCAAGTCCGCCCATGGTCTTCTCAACTTGTTCATAATATTGTGTGAGGACCCGGGTTGGAAGGGCTGTTGAATTCCAGGATCCGGCGATAATCAGCTTGCTCCCTTGTTTCTTTAAAGGCCGCAGGTCCGGATTGTTGCCGTCGACTGCCTTTCCGGCTTTGGCTATGCCCTCGCGGGTATCCTTGTCGACATCAAAAGTGAGCCAATCCCAATTGAGATCCTCCTTAACCATGCCTTTGAAGAAATCAACATTGACGAAGAAAGGCTTATCCTTAACCATAATAGGCGCCCAGTTCAGTTCGCTTCCCGGTTCAAATCCGCTATGTATCTGAGTGCCATCCTTGAACTTGGCCCCGGCATATATTTTTTTAACCGTATCCACTTGAGCGGCGGTAAGGCAGGAAGCCCCCTCCTTGTTGTCCGGACATTGAATGCTTTTGGGATCGAACTTGCAGAGCCGCGGGTCGGTTATCAGACCATCCTTAAGGCCATCCATAGCATCGCAGGCCTCGAGAGCCGCCTTGTTTATCACCTCAAGTTTGTTTCCGATATAACCCGGACCGTTCACTCCACCCTTCAGAGCGACCCAGCTGATGTAAAGAGAACCCGGCTGCAGATGCGAGATGTAATAGGCCGGATCGAGAGCGACAATTCCATCATAATCTTCAGGGTAGCGCTGCGCTTCATTGAGAGCCTGATTGCCTCCGTTATGGCAGCTGTTCCAATAGGAGTATTGAGGAGGCTTGCCATAATAGCTTTTCATAAAAGCCTTTGCAGCCGTCGTCATCTCATGGACAGCGCGGTAGCCCCAATCCGCCCATTTTTCAGGATGATGAGGCGCCCACGCAGCGGTTTCATCCACATGTCCGGTATCGGTTGCTGCGGTTGCATATCCCTTTTGCACGTTGCCCGCAAGGCCGCCAAGTGCAATCGAGCCTATGAATCCGGGATTGCCTATGCCCAGAAACTTCCCATTCCAATTGGCCGCTGTCGGGAGCCACACTTCAATGCCGATATTGGAATCGCTGGTCGGCTTGGAAACAGCACTTATTCTGCATGCCGGCACCGTAACCTTCATTGGCGCAGAGTTGATAAATCCGGTTTGCGCAGGCAACTCCCACCCGGCCTCCTTGGCTTCTGCGGAAATAATAGTGAGGTTCGGAATTTTAAGGGATGCCAGATTTCCACAGGGTTGCTGAGCCTGTGCTGTTGCTATGATCAGCAGAAACATCGGCGAAAAGAGCAATAAATATCTGCGCTTTGAAAAATTCATAGGAATGTCTCCAGGCTAGGGTTATCTGTGCCGCATTATATACGACTTAGACAATTTTTAGCGAAATTCAACATAAGCTGTGATGCATGGTAGAAGCTTCAAAATTCCCGCAGTGATTCCTGCGCTCCTTTGTGGATTTCGTACCAGTAGCTTAGCGCTGCTTCTTTTTTATCTTTTCGAAAAAGATCAATCCACTTGTCCAACTCCGGGTTCTGTACGCTTTTTACTGTTTTCTCCCTTTCCAGGAAGGCGTGGACAAAATCCATATTGCGTTCACTTTCCCAAAATACAGAAGAATTGCGGCTATTGATGCGGCTGGCGGTCATGGCATTGCTTTGCAGGAATTCATCTTTAAATCCGAAC
>JAHFUH010000419.1 GCA_023265215.1 Acidobacteriota bacterium | reverse complement strand
AGCGCATTTCCCGAGCGGAGATTTTGCGACGCTTTTTCAACGACCTTCTGCAGGACCACGCGTGTGGAAGCGTTCGAATCAACAAAGCGATTCCGGGCAGGGAAGACCTCTCCCGCAGCAGAACATAGGCTAAAGCGGCAGCGTCCCTGATTGTGATCGGGATAAAAAAACGCGCATAAGTGCCGAGATCCATGTCTTTGATGCGCAATAGGAATCGGTTCTTGAAAGAGTGCATGTTGATAGCGTTCGGCAAGGTTGAACGCCTTTCGGGGAGAACGCGCCTCTCGTGAAAGGCCTTGGCTTCCGGGATAAAAAGGCAGCGCCACCCCATCCATTGAGCCCGCCACGCCAGATCGACATCCTCGCGGTAAGCAAAAAAGCTTTCATCGAAATATTCGCTCCCTTCCCGAATCTCCTCCAGCATTGTCTTCCGATAAAGAGCTGCCGCGCCGGTAGCGCCGAAAACATATTCGATGTTTTCGTACTGTCCCGCGTCGATTTCATTAGAGCCCCGGTCGAAGTGGCGTTGGTTCCGCGTCAGGTAAATGCCGGTGGAGTCAAGGATGGGCCGGCTGGACCCTTGCGAAGCAGAACGCAAGAGTTTGCCGGTGGCCGATCCGGCGACCGGATTCTTGTCCATTTCCCTGACCAGAATCTCAAGAAAGTGCGGGTTCAAGACTATGTCCGGATTCATTACCAGAACGTACTCGGACGCCGCCGAAGAAATTAATTGGTTGTGGGCTGCGCAGAAACCGATATTGCTTCCTGAAAAATGAAGGAATCCAAAACTGCCGCGGTACTCTTCAATAATGGCTGAAGTGTCATCGCTTGAGGCGTTATCCCAAAATGAAACTGTAAAATCTTTAAATGTCTGGGCTGCCAGACTGTCCAAACAGGTTCTCAGATGCCGGCCCGAATTGTATCCGACAATACTGACCAGCACCCGTGCAGTCATGCCTGAACTCCGTGAGATTGCAGAAAACGCCTGGCGGTTTCCAGGAAAATTTTGGCGGAACTTAAGCGCGATGATTCCGGAGCTAACGGGAATGCCAGGGAGATCATGCTGCGAAGGAGCAATCCGCAAATGACGAGCTTCCTTACTGTGGAAGCGGCTTGCGGTCCATGATGCTTCCGGAAATATCGAATCTGGTTCGTGTGAAAATACTCAAGGAAAGCCTGCCGGCTCATGCGCTCGAGACTGGATCCGCCGTGATGCAGGAATCGGGCTGACGGTTGATATTGAATCCGGCCACCCTGATTGCGGATTCTGCGGCAGAGATCCACATCTTCGAACCAGGCAGGATAGAAGGCCTCATCGAAGCCGCCGATTTTCTCCAGAGCTGGTTTTGAAACCATCAAACATGCAGCGGCGGGCTGATCGGCATCTATGAGTCCTTTACTGTTGCCGGGCTGATGAAATCTTCCGCCAATCCGGCAAAGCTCATCAATAAAAAAGGCGTCCATGGCCACTCTCCATATAGTAGGGAAAGGGCGCAAATAATCGCCGGTCCGGCCGGAAGTGCTGACGAGCCGGCCTCCTATTGCCCAGACGGAACTGTCATTGACCAGCGCCCTCTCGAGGCGGGCAATAGAATCGGGATATGCTTCGGTATCGGGGTTCAAAAAGAGGACGTGTGTGCCTGAGCTGGATCTCCAGCCCAAATTGCATCCTGCAGCAAACCCGGCATTCCGGTTGTTGCGGATCACCAGGATGTTCGTGCCGGACTCTTTAATAAAAGCCAGGCTGGAATCCGTTGAAGCATTATCGACAATTACAATCTGAGAATCTGCGGCATGGTTGAACAGGGATCGGACGCAATTTTCCAGGAACTGCCCCGAATTCCAATTCACGATGACAATAGAGATCATACGGAGATCACAAAAATGAACGGCTGAGTGCGCACCGCGTTGAATGCCTCATTTTTTCTCAGAACGATAACCAACCCATCCTGGGAGCGCCGGCGTCTCGCCGGCCAGCGTGCCTTTTCAGGGCCTTTTCGGATTAAGCTCGTTGGCGGAACTGCCGGTGCAAATAGGCAATCGCATTGCTATCCCTATTTCTGCCGGCGGGACGCCGGCGTTCCCAGGGCGTTTCTTCTCGATTTTAGTCTGGCAAATAGTTGTTCGTATTGTTGTATCACAGCGTCCCATGAATATTGTGTTCGGGCCCGATCGATCGCTGCCGCCTTGTACATTTCGCAATCCTGCGGTCGGTCGGCAACTGCCTGCAGGCATCGCACGAGGTCGTCGAGATCATTTTTTTGATATATAAGACCGGCGCCGGCGAGCACCTCCACATTTTCTTCTGTGCCGTTGGCAATTACAATATTCCCCTGTCCCATGGCTTCAATGAGAGCCGGGTGGGTGCCGCCCACCTCTGTTGCATGTATGTAGCAGAATGCATTGGCCTGCAGCTGCCGATATCCTATGCCATAAATAGCCCCGGGAAAGATTATGCGAGGATCCGGGGTGGAGCGCAGCTGACTTATATATTCTGCAGAATAAGGAGCGTCCCCGAGAATAACGAGCTGTTTCGAGGTCTGCACTTTCTCAAAAGCCTTCACCACCAGGTGCGCATTGTTTTCCGGTTCCAGGCGGCTGACGTAAAGAAAATAGCCGTCCGGCGATAATTCAAGCCTTTTCAATGTCTCGCGGGTTGCGGGCTTTTCGAACACCGCACCATAGGGGATGAATTCAGACGCGGCTCCGTATTTTTCGAGATAATAACGTTCAATCACCCGCGCGTCCGTGACAATGACATTGGGAAATAGTGTGGACAGCCACTCGCAGATCCGATAATACATCTTCCCGATCCGATTCCATTTTTTGCGCAGCCTTTCGATGCCGTCGACATTGACCACCACCGGTATCCCTACAATCCTGGGCAACCATGCATAAATGCTGTTGGCGGCGTTGCATATAAGAATAGAGTCATACTTTTGGAAAAGGGCATGGAGGATGGAAATGAAGGAATGGACTACGGTGTCAAAATATTTCCATTTCAACGTGGGGAGCACCACCAGCCTTACCCCCCTGTAAGTCTTCATTGCTCTGGACACGTAGTGAGACCGGCAATATACCGTAACCTGATGCCCCCTGGCGGCCAGGCCTACCGAGCATTCTTCGGCGAAAGTTTCAAACCCGCCGTAATTTGCCGGAATCCCCCGTGTGCCGACAATTGCGATTTTCAATAAGAACCCCCGGCTAAATTTGGGCGCGTCGTGAATTCAGCAGTGACCTGCACAACTCTTCAGTTTTCAGAATCTTGAGCTCCATGGCAAACCTGTCTTCCACTTGCTTTCTGCCTTCCCGGCCCATGTGCAAGGCGTTCTCGGGATTTTCCGCCAGCCTCTGTATTGCTTTGGCAAGCGCTGCAGAATCTGCGGGTGCCACGAGCAAACCATTTTCTCCATCCTTCACAAGTTCGGGGATGCCTCCTACATTGCTGGCAATGACCGGCAACGAACTGGCCATGGCTTCGAGAATTGCAGAGGACAAACCTTCGGAAAGGCTTGGAAGTACAAACAAATCGAAAGTGTCCATCAGCTGGGGTATGTCGGAACGAAAACCCGTGAATGTAAAATTCCCCAGTTTCTTCTTCCGGGCAAGCCCCACGAGTTCCGGAAGACATGCGCCTTCGCCGACGATGACAAACTGAAATCTTTTGTTCACGTCAGGAATCAGAGATGCGGCTTCAATAAGGTGGCTCATTCCCTTTTCGCGGCTCAAATGAGAAACCGTTCCGACCACAAGCTGGTTGCCGGATTGAAGCAGGCGAGTGCGCTTTGGATAAAGGGGAAGATCGATGCCTTCATAAATCGTAGTAATTTTCGAGCCGGGCACTCCGGCGCTCTGCAACCGGTTTTTTATTGAATCAGAAATGGTGATTATGCCGTCAATCCCCCAGGTGTATTTTAAGCGGCTGAAAAAAAATCTCCGCAGCGGGAAATCGACGCGTCTGAAAATCAGTCGGATTCCAACGGGAGCAAACCTTGATGCAATCGTGCCGATCAAAATCGGCTTCGGTGTGTTGAATGCAAGGACATCCGGGCGAACACGTTTAATGATCGAAGAAAGACGCAGAAGCGATATCAATCCAATCTCGCTCCGAATTGCCAAGGGATGCAATAAGGCGCCTATTTCCCTGGATCGGTTCCCCAGCGCCGAATCGGGCGAATAAACCAGGTGCACTTCATGCCCGCGCTGGCGCAATCCCCTGATTAGAGTGAAGAGCTGCTCCTGCCCTCCTCTCCAGACGTGTTCCGTGTCGACAAATAAAAAGGAAAACATTTTGGCTCAATCCGCCAAGCCTAAGCCCGCCGCCTTCCAGGCGGCCAGTTTTAGGCAAAAGGGCCATCGTAGGTGCGATTCATACCAGCCTGAGGCAGCGCCCAAGGCTGGTATAGGTCGCGCTGATTCAATTCCATTTGCAAACAGTCAAGGCGTCAGACGACTTTCAGTCGCCGTTGGAACCTGCCGGTCTTAGCCTGCAGGTTGTTTGGCTGCGCAGTTTATTCAACAATAGCTTAATCGAACTATTGGGCTTCAGCGCAATAAAAGGCAGGAAATCTTACAAAAATTCTCTCTTGAAGAGAAGTTTTAAGAATGAACGGGTACCTCTTCGGTATGGTTGCTGTACCATGTTAAAACCCGAGACAATCCGGTTTCAATCGTGACGGCCGGGCTGTATCCCAACATTTTGGCTGCTTTGCTTATATCGGCAACAGAATGCCGCACATCTCCTTTGCGGGCTGATTCGTATTTTGGCTTAATCTGGCTGCTCAATATCCCATTCAATTTTTCGATCAGCTGATTCAAGCTTGTCTGAGTTCCACAGCCGATATTAAAAACCTCTCCTGCAACACCAGGCGTGGTAGCTGCTCTCCAGTTGGCATCCAGAACATTGGTAATAAAAGTGAAATCTCTGGATTGCTCTCCATCCCCGAAGATTACCGGAGCTTTTCCAGATAACAGGCATGTGCTGAAACGAGGAATCACGGCGGCATATTCGGATTTGGGATTCTGGCGCGGACCGAAAATATTAAAATAACGCAAAGCCACTGTCTCAAGTCCCCAAATTCTGTAAAAAAGCCTAAGGTATTCCTCAAGGACAAACTTGCTTAGCGCGTAGGGTGAAAGGACACGGCCTATGACTTCCTCTTTTTTGGGCAGATTAGGATGGTCTCCGTACACCGATGAAGAGGATGCCGCTACAACCCGCTTCACTCCTGCATCTCTTGC
>JAHFUH010000418.1 GCA_023265215.1 Acidobacteriota bacterium | reverse complement strand
TCCAGCTTGCGTTGCCCGAGAAGGGCAGCGCCCAGGTTTTCGCGCGCGCCTGTCAAATCGGGATTTAGCTTTATAGCTTCTCTGAAATGCCCAATCGCCTGTTCGGATTGGTTTCTCGCCTGATACGCCAAGGCTAGGTTGGCGTGCGCCTCTGCCCAGGTCGGCACCTGTCGGACTGCCGCAGAAAGGCACCCAATCGCATCATCGTAGTGACCCTGCCGGAAAAATAGGACTCCCAGGCTGAAATTGGCTGCCGCAAATGCAGGATCGATGCGCAGCGCAGCTTTGTAATCCGCGGCAGCCAGGTCATTCCGTTCCTGGCGCTCGCGAACAGCCCCCCGATGACAGTAGGCTTCGGCAGAGCCGGGATCAAGCCGGATTGCTTCGGTGTATTCCTGGGCTGCCTGGTCGAACTGTCCCGATTCTGCGAAAGCGCCTCCTCAAGCCGGCCCAGCCGTGCAAGGGTGGTGCCATAGGTAGAGTGAACGGGAGCGGATTCAGGTCTTAGCTTCAGTACCGTCTCAAACAGTTGTATCGCTTCGGCCGCGCGCCCCTGACTCACCAGCGCATTGGCGACGTTGAAATATATGGTCGCTCGCCCCTCGTCCCTAGGCAGCAATGGCCAGGTCACAAAAACAAACGCCGCGAGTGCCACGATTCCCGTCATGGCGAGTTTGCGGTATCCCCTGTTGGCTATCAGTGCCGCCGCTTGCGCAATTCCCGCTGCTGCGAACAAGACAAGCATGGGAACCAAAGGCATCCGCAGCCGTGCGAAAACAAAGGACAGCGCCACGTTTGCGGCATAGCCGATAAGAAGCACATAAAGAAGCCACAGGCGTCTACGTTCCCGCCAGGTCAGAATCACGCCCGCGACCGCCAGAGGACAGAGCGTGCCGAAATGGAGCACGTAGATCAATCCCCTGAGAAGCCATGACCACTCGGCGTAGGCGTACTGATCAGCGGTGTCCCGGACTTCGACCACATTCCAGGTCATAGCCCACTTTTTAACCATCAGAGCCAGCCAGCGAGCGGGTCTCGATCGTATGTCGGCCAGAGTCTTATCGATAGGATCGGAATGTGGCGGCGATTGGGCGGTTTCGCTGAGAAGGATTTCCTACTCTGGTTGCTGGATTTGAACGGATTTGGTGCCGTAGTTTGGCTATTTAAATTTATCAAGGACGTCCCACATGTTGCCGATCAACCTGGCGCGCAAAAAACAATCCACAGTGAGACCTGTCAACTGGTAGGGATGAGTGTCGAAACAAAGAGCGCTGCTCGATCTTCCTTCGGATTCAAGTTCTGAAGCACGGATCGAATCAGCGGATTTGTCGAGAGGGGATGGGACTCCGATTAAGCAAGTGATTTTGTCCGAAACATTTACTAGCCGAAATCTGCATTTTTCGGCTAAAATCATCCTAAATCAAAATGTTTAGGAGCGTGGACATGATAAGGATCGGCAGCTGTTTTCTTGTCATCGTGGCAGTTCTTATTCCAATGTATGTCAATTCGCAAGATAAAGGCGAGCCTGTTTCTGTGCATGTGAAAGAAGTGCAGCGCACTAAAGATCAGGAGGCTGAGAAAGGTTTTTGGCTGCACACAACTGCCATTGTGGAAACCTATGCTGGTGGTAAAACCAAGGCCATTATCTATTCGCTCAAATGTGATGCGTATACCAACCTTGTGAACGGAAATGTTCCTTTATGCTTTCCGTTGTCTGCTGGAAAAGATTATTCCGTGCATAAGTTTTCCACTTCCATGAACTTTTGGCGGCCAGAGGACTCCAATAAAGGGCAGACTCTGGTGCTATATGAAATCGTTTCAGAAAAAGAGAAGTAGCTCGTTTAAAGCGCTAAGCGAAAAAGCGGTGGCCACTCCGCCACCCATGCCGTTCTCAAAATCTGGATTTCTGGTAACGCTATGGGAACGCAGATTCCTATAATTAGGTGCAAATGGATGCCACCCCATAGAACCTACTTTCGTAAACTTGCGGCTGAAACCGGCCTACTATAGAATGCCTCCAAATTATGGTTCATCGACATTGTATGGTTTTGCCCGATGCCGCAGATGCAGCGAGATAATCAGACTCGACTTCTATTGGTCGAGGGAGTCCCGGGGATTGGCAAAAGCACAATACTCGACAGGATGTTGCGTATCTACGTCGAGGGTGAGGCCGAAGGGAAGCTACGCACGGTCACGAGTCTAGCCCAGACTCATACATACGGCCCTCTCGCGCTCGGTGAAGACCTCGGGACACTGACCAAAGAAGAAAATCTAAACCACTTGGACCATATTGTTAACTGGCTGGAGTGGATCGCAAAGAATTCCAGGGATCAGCATCGCCCAAAGTCCTTCCTGTTGATCGATACTTTGCATCTCACGCACTGTCTGCGACCAGGAGTCGTGAAATGGGGAGACGTTATCTCAATGGATCATCGATTGACTGCTATTGGCTGTAAGCTTCTATTGCTCGACGCAAACGACGATACGATCCGCAAACGAACCATCGAGGCTCGCGAGCATACCGAATTCATTCGCGGCTATGCGTCGGGAAGATTTGGCCGGGACAAGTCAGATTTGGTGCGGCACTTTCAATATGAGAGAGACGCCTTCCGCGACATGTGTTCCGCTTCGTCCATGAAGAAACTGTGCTTGATGTCGGAAGTATCAATAGAAGCAACGGCAAACTCTGCAACACGGTTCTGGCTTTCGGCCGATTTCTAGCATCCAGATGCAGCGATCAGAAAGTGAAGAAGCAGGTCGGGACTTTCGGTAACGTTCTCCGGTAAACAAATTGCCCGGAGAGTTGTTGATAGCGTGCAGCCACGCCTTTCATTCTTAGCCAACTGGCCGCGACGTTCCTTTAGACCGCCTTTTTGGGGATTCCTGCCGTCCACTGCCGAATCCGCCCATGTCCCATTTATTTCATTTTCCCAAATAAATTGAAATATTCCGCTGAGAAAACTTCTTGGCTTCACAGAATGCGAGTAGATGCAATTTGTTTGGTTCGCCGCAAATTTCTAAGGCGGAAAGCCTTTCGGCCCTACGATTTTATATTCCCAAACAAAGCTTGTTCATAGCGACAGCGTCAAAAAAGCGTGGCTTGTGTGCGGGTATTCCTGCTGCGACTTCGCGTATCTATTCCCTTCAGGAGGATTGCTTGGGCTGCATTGCAGCGACGGAGTTCTCTTCTGCGTTATCGTCGAGGGCGTGCACCCGTTCCAAGGGTCCCACGGCCGCAAGCCGCGCGAACCGGCGGTTCGACGCGGGGAAGTCCACGCCCAGGGCAAATCCTGCGCACGCGGCAATCCCAAGGGCATAAGCAAGCATTCGTAGGTTTGGCACATGGAAAAGCTGGGCCGGAATGGAGGATTTGATGCCGGACAGCACGATGCCCGCAAGCACAGAAGCAATCGCGAACCAATGGTATATGTGCAGTCCCCGGATTACCGGAGTCTGCGGCTCGGCACGGTAGGACTCCTCGACAAAGCGAGCGAATCCGTTCAGCAGGAGGTACATTCCAAGTACAAATGTGGGCGGAACTGAAAAGGACCAAAGACGGGCCAGCAGCACTCCGGTTACCAGATTTGCCAAAATCGAATAGAGTGGCGTCGGGTGCAACGGTACGCCGGCCAGTCCGGCGATCTGTGTGACTCTCGAACGCGGATGTTGATAGCGAATGCCGATTTTTTCAGGCGCATGGCTGCCGTGGCAGCATCCCTGCACCAGGCAGCGCAGGCGGCCCAAAGCCTGAATCCAGGGAACGCCGACTGCATAAGCGGCGAGCAGCAGCCATAGATCATAGCCGAGCAGTGCCGCCGCAAACGCTCCAAGGATCCCTCCGGCAAGCCCACCGTAGAATCCGAATGGCCTCAGCAACGCCGGCGAACCCTCCAGCCACTGCGCCCACAATCCGGCCCCGGCCAAAGATCCGGCCGCTACGATCAGCACCCCGCCGGTCTGCGAAGGTCCGGCCAGCATGCCTGCGACAACCACCCCGACGAAGGCGGCAATTACGGGATAAATGCCATGCACAATCACGCGCACAGGTCCGAAGCGCCACTCCCGCCAGGAATTCGCCAATCTTTCCGTGCCGGTGCGAAGCGCCGACCACAACCGATCATATCGATTCAAAAGGGGAAACAGCACTAAGACGAACGCGACATCCGCGATTGAGTGCATCCCTGTTGTCACGCAACTGGCCGCGATCACCAGCGCCCACAGGAGCGCGCAAAGACGCGGGCGACCTGCGGGCCAGGCCGATGCGGCGATCAGCGCCCATAAGACATGGAATGCAGGGAAGGCGGCAACGGTATGGTTGAACGCCTGTTCTTCGGCAAGCATCCGACCTAGTAGGTTTTCAAGATTGAAGGGACGCGGCGGCGCGATCAGCGGGACCGTGAGGTAGATGATCGAAACGATTGCGGTGGCTACCAGCGCCGTGATTGCCATGTGTCGAAGCACCCGAGTGGTGCGCGCGATGAAAGGGGTGACGAACACGAGCACGTACACACTGGCGTAAGGGATCTCCGTCCACACGATCACGGGCCAGGCATGTTCAAAAGGCATGTGGGAAGAAACGGCATCACGTGGCACTCCCATGAATTGGACGGCTTCGTACGCGATCGTCCACGGCAGTAGCACAAGCAGGCCGAAGGCGATACGATCCCAAATCGCAGGCTCCTGATCGGAAGCGTGGGGCAAGGAAAGCAGTGGAGACCGTACACTCTCTCCAAACCGGCGGCGCAGGTCGGGTCGCTCATGGCCGATCACCAAGGCAGCAGTACCTGCCCCAACAGCAGGAGTCACGAGCCAGAGGCCGCTGGCGGAGCCGGAAAATAGTGCGACGCCTGCGCAGAGCATCACGAAGCCAATGTATATCGGCTGTCCGATGTAGTGGTAGATGCTGCGGTCGACGAAGCGAGGCGGAGGAAAGGGATTCATCGGCAATCCGCCACCATACCGGTGTAGTGCGACCACGCCGGAACTCATCAAAACAACTGCGAGCACGATCAGCAGAATCCCCGCTAAAGGGCATTGATATGCCGGCAGGCGCACAACTCCAGCTGTCGCCTTCGCCCAGCTGATCAAACACGCGGGCAATACGATGACGAACAGTGCTCCATACAGAATCGGTCCGATCAAACCGGAACGTGTGATCGCCAAGTTACCACCTCGTGAATGGCCCACCCTTCAATGGGCGGCGTTTCGTTGAGTTGAAATCGCGCGCGACTCAACCGCTTC
>JAHFUH010000417.1:2479-5266 GCA_023265215.1 Acidobacteriota bacterium | reverse complement strand
CAATGTGGGAAGAACGCCGGTTCCTTTTTTGGCTACAGCCTCATACACCTGCTCTCCCTTGACTTGCAGATGCTTTTGAAGTTCTTCGACCGGCATTACATTGGGCAAATCCCTTTTATTCAGCTGCAGAATGTAGGGAATTTTCATTAGGTCGAATCCCTGCTCCTTCAGGTTTTGAGCCAGATTGGAAATCGATTCAAGATTGGCGTCTAATCTTTCCTCCTGGGAATTGGCAACGAATACGATCCCGTCAACGCCCTTGAGTATCAGTTTGCGGCTCGAATCATAAAAAACCTGGCCCGGCACGGTGTATAGATGAAAGCGAATGCGAAGTCCGCGAATCTGGCCCAAATTAAGCGGTAGAAAATCAAAGAACAGGGTCCGTTCAGTCTCGGTGGCCAGCGAAATAAGCTTGCCTGTGTTCTCCGGGCTCATGCTCATAATTTGGTGGACATATTGCAGGTTTGTCGTCTTGCCGCCCAAGCCAGGTCCGTAGTAGACAATCTTGCAATTGATTTCCCGGGCAACGTAATTGATGAACGTCAATTTAGGTTCCTCAGTCAAATATAGGATTCAGAGGCTTAGCGGCCCAAAAGCTCCTCGAGTTCCTCATCGCTGAATTGAGGATTGGTTGAAACGGATTCCGTTTTTTCCATGCTTCTCTGAAAATCCCGAATCACGTCTTCAAGCAATGCCGTAGCTCGTTTGGACCTATAGCGCACTAAGCCCATGGAAGCTGAAGCGTCAAACAAAACAACCAGCGAAAACTGTTTAACCAGGTCGGAAATGTACAAACTGCGCTGCCGTCCCTGATGCACCAGGACGGAAAACTCCTTTTCTCCCACAATATTCGCCAAACCATCGGTCGCCGCCAGATTAGCGGCTGCCAGGGCTGCAAGCGCTGTGCAGTCAACGCCTTTTGCCGTCCCTGAGACAACCACAGGCTGTCCGCTGCGCGTGATCAACAAGACCAAGTCCGCCCGCAATTCTTTTTGCATTTTGGCCAGAATCGCCTTAATACGCCGGAATTCAGGTTCATGCAGATTAAAGGTATTTAGGCTCACATTCCCAACTTCAGTCGAATGATGCCGGCATGATATTATTAATATTATCCAATAGTTAACAGCATATTAATTAACGATTTTAATATCAAGCTCAATAAAAGCCGCTTCCGGCTTCGGTCGCGTCCTTAGGTCGCTTCTTCTTGCGCTTGACTTATCGTCTAAATTTTCCTAATAATACACTCCAAATTTATAATGATATTTTCTCCCGGGGCAAGTTATTAACCTTAGGGGATTTAAGGGCATTGATGACGAGGGGATTAGCGCACAAGAAAATTTCAAAAGCAAAATCCGGCAAGATTGTCGGCGTTGCCGCGAAGCAGAAGTCCCAACGATCGGAGCAGACTCAGAAGAAACCTGCCCCGAAGGGCAAGCTTCCCGCCAGCAAGGTTTTGGTTAATGAGAAATCGGAAGTTCACAAGAAGACGTTGCCCAGCGTCCATCATCATCCCGTTCATAAGGAAAGTAAATCCATGGAAGCGGAATCAAGGAAGCCAGCATTCAGGACCGGAGTTTCTTCCGCCCCCCTTGATGCATCACCGCGCTTGTTGCGCCATACGAAAACAACATCTGCAGCTCTCGAAATACTGGGAAAAGGCATCGAGCTGATTTACAAAAAGGAGTTTAAAAAGGCTCGTAACGAACTGAAACTGCTTTTGGAAACCTATCCCTCGGAAACCGAAATATTGGCTCGTGCCCGAAGCTACATGCAAATATGTGATCGTGAGGAGACTTCCCAGAAGAAGCCCAGCGTCACTGCAGATCAGCTATATACGCTTGGGGTGTTGGAACACAACAAGGCAAACTATGATTCCGCCATAACATATTTCCGCCAGTCGATTGAGAATCATCCCAACGCGGATTATATCTACTATTCCGTTGCAGCATCGCTCGCCAAAAAAGGCGAGCTGACTCAATCCATCGAAAATCTGCGCAAGGCGATCGCTTTGAATGAAGATAGCCGAGTCTATGCAAAAAATGACGATGATTTTGCCGCCCTGCATTCAAAGAAAGAATTTGCCGAACTGGTGGGAATAAACACCGAATCTTAATAAACCGCAGCATGGGCCTGGATTTCCTTTCCAATAAGCATCAAAATTCAGATTGAGATTGGCGGAACAAAGAATAACGGAAGATTAATGAATTGCAGAAACTGCATCAATTGGGTGGATGAAAGCCTTGATCAAATTGAAGCGGACCGAGGCACCCACTGCCACATATTTATGGGTTGCCGCATTTTCGGCAGCTTTGAAACGAATCATGAGCCGCTGAGCTGCGAGCATTACAAGGTGAGCGAAAACCTATTCACGCTCTGCAATTCCTGCAAAATAACCGTACCCAAGCTTTGCGTTTCATTGGGGGAATGCGTCAACTGCACGGATACGGATCTGTTCTGTGTCGATTCATGCATTGGGGGAGATTGCCGAAAATACTGCACTCATTTCGTCCGCCTCAATACCGAAGGGGTTCACCTCATCGAGCAGGACCAGGTTTTTGATCTGTTCCCGAAAATTGGGATGCCTGGCAAAAAGAGTGATTCGATCAAGTAATATTTCACTTTATTTATTGGATATTAATAATATAGCCTAATGTTTCACATTAAGATTTTGTTTGCGGTTTTTTGTTCGGATCAATGCTGTGGTATTCCTGCAGGCTGCACACAGTAAAATTCTCATGGTGAAGGGTTCCGATAGCGTTGGCTGCAGCTGCTGCAGCGGAAAGAGTC
>JAHFUH010000417.1:0-2469 GCA_023265215.1 Acidobacteriota bacterium | reverse complement strand
CGGGGGAGATTGCCGAAAATATTGCACTCATTTCGTCCGCCTGAATACCGAAGGAGTTCATCTCATCGATCAGGACCAGGTTTTTGATCTGTTTCCAAAAAAAAGGATGCCTGGCAAAAACAACGATCCGATCAAGTAGTATTTCGCTTTATTGATGGGATATTAATAATTTAGCCTAATGTTTCACATTATGCTGTTTTATGATGTTTTAGTTGGATTAATGCTGTGGTATTCCTGCAGGCTGCACACGGTAAAATTGTCATGCTGAAGAGTTCCGATGGCGTTTGCGGCTGCTGCTGCAGCGGAAAGAGTCGTAATGCATGCGACGCCGTACTGAGTAGCCGCCCGGCGAATTATCTTGTCGTCGTAATGAGATTGGCGACCGAGCGGCGTATTGATGATGAGATCTATTTTTTTGCTTTTGATTAAATCGACAACGTTAGGCCTCCCCTCACCTGCCTTAAAAACACCGTCGGATTTGATCCCATGATTCTCCAGAAAGTTGTGGGTCCCTGCAGTCGCCAACAACATAAAACCCAAATCATACAAATTCTGTGCAATGGGAAGCAGGTTGGCTTTGTCCCTGTCGTTAACGCTAAGAAACACAGTCCCGGTTTTTGGCAGCCGAATTCCCGCCGAGAGCTGCGCCTTTGCGAATGCGATTCCGAAGCTTTCCGCCACGCCCATGACTTCGCCGGTTGACTTCATTTCGGGACCGAGGATGGTGTCCACTCCGAGAAACTTGTTAAATGGGAAAACCGGGGATTTTACGAAATAGTGCCGGACGCGCAGATCTTCAACGAGGCCAAGATCCTTCAGCTTCTCGCCCGTCATTACCCGTGCCGCGATTTTAGCAAGCGGAACGCCTGTGGCTTTGCTGACATACGGCACGGTTCGCGAAGCGCGTGGGTTTACCTCCAATACATAAACCGTACTGCGTTGGATTGCGAACTGGATATTCATAAGACCAATTACGTTCAGGGCTTTTCCAAGCCTGTATGTGTACTGCTTCATGCGTTCGAGTAGCTTAAGATCGATCATGATCGGAGGCAGAGTGCAGGAACTGTCGCCGCTGTGAATCCCAGCCTCTTCGATATGCTCCATCAGCCCGGCGATAATCACCCGGTCTCCATCACAGAGAGCGTCTACATCGTATTCAAATGCATTTTCGAGGAATTTATCGATCAAAATGGGATGCTCCGGAGAAGCCTCGACCGCTGTGGTCATGTATTCATCGAGTGACGTCTGATCATAGACAATCGACATGGCGCGCCCTCCCAGGACATAGGAAGGGCGGACCAAAACTGGATAGCCTATTTCCGAAGCGACTAGCCGAGCTTCCTCCAGGCAAAGGGCAGTGCCATTTTGTGGCTGTGGTATTTCCAGTTTACTCAAAAGCTGACCAAAGCGCTTTCTATCCTCCGCCAGATCTATGTTCTCCGGAGAAGTCCCGATGATGGGGACGCCGGCCTGCTGCAGTTTCAGCGCAAGGTTCAGAGGCGTTTGCCCTCCAAATTGCACGATTACACCCAACGGTTTTTCCACCGCCACTATTTCCATGACATCTTCAAAGGTTAAAGGCTCGAAATACAGACGATCCGAAGTGTCGTAATCGGTTGATACAGTTTCGGGATTGCAATTCACCATGATAGTTTCGAAACCCGCATCTTTGAGAGCGAACGAAGCGTGGCAGCAGCAGTAGTCAAACTCAATTCCCTGCCCTATCCGGTTCGGCCCGCTGCCCAGCACCATGATTTTTTTGCGATTGGTGGGGTTGGCTTCGCTTTCTGTTTCATAGCAGGAGTAAAAATATGGCGTATAGGATTCAAATTCTGCAGCGCAGGTGTCAACCCGCTTGAAAGCCGGACGGATTCCCGCTTTATGCCGGAATGACTGCACATCGGCTGTTGTAGCAGCGACTCCATTAATGGGTTTTAGAAGCTCGGAAATATTTTGATCTGAAAATCCGGTCCTCTTGCATTCACGCAAAACATCAGCCGGCAAATTGTCCATGGAATACTGCTGCAGTTTTTTTTCTACCTCCACGATTTCTTTAAGCTGATTTAAAAACCATGGATCAATCTTTGTATGTTGGTGTATTTCCTCGACGGAATAATTGACGGACAGGGCGTGGTGCACATAGGCAAGCCGCTCCGGAACGGGAGTAAGCAGAAACCGGATCAGGTGTTCGGAGACTACTTTTTCCGAGGTCAAAGTTTTTCCGCGTTCAAGGGAACGAACTCCTTTGAGAAGCGCTTCCTTAAAGGTTCTCCCTATTGCCATGACTTCGCCGACCGATTTCATTTGCGTTCCCAGAGTCGAATCTGCCTCCTTAAATTTTTCAAAATTCCACTTCGGGATCTTCACCACTACATAATCGAGGGTGGGTTCAAAGCTGGCAGGGGTTTTTTGGGTAATGTCATTTGAAATCTCATCCAACTTATAGCCAACAGCCAGTTTTGCGGCTAT
>JAHFUH010000050.1 GCA_023265215.1 Acidobacteriota bacterium | reverse complement strand
AAATCTCGCCCAGTACGCCGCATTCGGAGTGCGGCAACTTGCTGCCGATGGCGGTCGTGTTGTGGACTACCGACTACTTCCGTTTGGCGGAGCCAGCCTGGTTATAGTCTCCTGAAGCCGGCCGGAGACTTGCGTAAATTGGGTACGAAGCAATTGCAGGCTCGCCGTATCCCTTGCTGAAGCGATGGAATTGAAGGCCCGCAACATAACTTCAATCTGTTTGCCATGATAGCGGAACCATCCATCATCGGAGTAGGACTGCGCACCCAGTCCGCCGAGCAATTGATCTGCCTCACTGAGCAATCGCGCTGCATCTTCTATTTCGGCTTCCCCGCCCGACAGCGCAACAGTCCCAGAGGAGGCTATCAGCGCCAGCGCAAGATTCAGCGCAAAGCTTGGTTCATTGGGATCAGCATTAAACAGCAATCGGGCCACGGGAAGCAGAGCGCAACCCGCACCTGCGGCTGATTCTGCATCCTGCCCTTCCATCGCGCAATAATGCCGGATCTGAAGAGCCATATTCAAAGGCGGGAACAGAATGGCTTCGCGTGCATTCTGAAGCGCTTTCCTCTGATCCTCGGGATCCATAATTCCTTGAGATTTCAAGTGCGTCGAAATTTCATCAGGTATCGGTTGAGACCTGTTACGGCGCAAAAAACTAACAAGAGCAAGCAGATCGTCGGAAGCCATCTTAGCCCAACCATTTGCATTTACCCAATCACCGGCCTCGAAAGCGTTGGCTGCAGCCTGAGTCAACCGAAATCCTCTTTCTCTCATGGCAAGTATCGGAGAATGGGGTTCGCCGCCGTCGGGATCGGGCGGGCCCAGCAAATCCGCCAGAATGCTTCCCAGAACCTCCTCAAGTTCCATTGCAATTTGCTGATCGGCTTTCATTAGTCCTAAGTCTTCCAATGTGCGCCGTGCACGCAGCAGAATAAATTCGGCGTCCCGCAATAGATATTGACTCGCTGCGATCCTGCCCATGTGGACCATAGCCTGTGCCACCCGGATAGTGGCATTGATCTCAATTTCCCCTTCAGGAGCCGCCAGACTCTGCAGCCAAATCAAAATCCCTGTCTGAACCGCAGATTTCAATGCTTCTATTACGGCAGAATGGTCCTGTTTTTCAAACGCATGATTGGCAGCTTCAATGCACCGGTTGAATTCATCGGGCCCGCAGTCTCCTGGAATTTCTTCATTTGCAGCCGAGGCGGCCGTTTGAACGGCGGCGTCCAGCGGAGGCCATGCATCGGAGGTTTTCAATTCGGCGCTCCGCTGCTCGATTGCAATGTCGACCCATCGGCCACGCACAAAAACCACGCGCTGGATCAGTCCGTTGTTTGAAAAAGTCGCGGTAATCACGCGGCTTCCGTTGGATGGAGCATCCGTTAAGGAATTGCCTTCGCCGACTTCCTTTTGAATTCGCTCAACCCATTTCTCGTCTGTCTCATTTTCAGCGGCCGCAGCTTTCCGGATGCGAACAACAAAAATCTCCTCAGGCCTGTCCCAGCGGGTGAAGAAAAAATTAGTGAGCGATGAACTCAGCGAATCGTAAACCCAGCCATCCGGAAGCTTTACGCTGAGAGTTCGGATAGGATCTTTGAAAATTGGCATATCCCCTTTCTTTCCAAATAAAAAATCGGGGCATTCCCAGCTTCCCCTGTTTCAGAGGGAGCAGGAGATGTCCCGGTTTGTTCAGGCATTATATTTCAATTAGAAGACGGAAAGAATTATTCTTTCCCGCATTTTGAGCCGAGGTTCACTCCGGGGGGAGAGTTTATGTGAAAGTTCACTGGAATCAATAGAAATCCGCGAACATACGGGGAAAGAGGAAGGAGTATCCGTATTTCTCACTGATACCCCGCTCAAAAAATCGTGCATTAAGACGGATTCTTAATGATGCGATAGATACTATAAATAGTTCCACAGGGAAGCCTGTAATAAACCCCCTTTTTAGGGCAGGCTTCCCAGAGGAGAAAGTGCTTTGGCGCAAAAAGCGGCCGAAAAAGGCGAGTTGCCGGGAAACAATCTCTTGAGTGCCGGACAGGAGATTCAATATGTTATCGACGCGCTTCCTTTCCATGTGCTCCTCGTGGACTCCTCTCATACCATTGTCGCCGCCAACAATGCGGCAAAGCAGGATCTCGGGATGAGTTCTGAACAGCTGATCGGCATGTATTGCCCACTGGTTGTTCACGGATGCAAAACCCCGATCGCGGAGTGTCCCCTGGCGGAAGGTCTTAAAAAAGGAAAGGCTGTCGAGCGAGATGTGTTCGACTCCCAGCATGCGCGATGGTTGAATCTGGCGGTCTATCCAACCCAGCTGATCGCCAGCGAAGGCAAGCCCATATACTTACATTTTGCCCATGATATTACTCAGCCCAAACACACAGCGGCCGCACTTTCGCGAAGCCTGGAGCACAACAGCGCCCTACGCGATCTCCTGCAAAATCTGCAGTATTGTCAGAGCAGCGCTCAAGTTCTAGAAGTCCTTATAGACCAAGTCATTCCTCTCTCCTGGCTTGGAATGGAGGCCACAGCCGTCGGATTCCTGGCAAAAGAGCAGAGCCTGGAGATGACCATTCAGCGCAACCTCGGCCCGGAGCAGCGGAAACGTTGCAACCGTTTAGCTTTTGGTGAGTGCATTTGCGGAAGAGTCGCCCAGACCGGAGCCGGAATCGTGTGTTCTTCCACAAACAGCGACCACACCATACGATATGAGGGAATGAGCGAGCACCAGCATGCCGTTATGCCCATCAGCCATGAGGGCCGAACGCTCGGCGTCTTGACCCTCTACCTCAATAGTGGAGACCAGTTGGACACTTTCAGGCTCGATTTTCTCAAAGCGGCTACGGCTGCCGCCGGAGCGACCCTCGCCGGGCAGATCGCGCGCGAAAATGCAAAGCGGATTCGAGAAAAATCCATGGCAAAGATGATCTCCCACCAGGAAGATGAACGCAAACGAATAGCCGGCGAACTGCACGATCAGGTGTGTCAATCCTTGTCGGCGCTCTTGCTGCAGGTGCAAACGCACGGCAGCCAGCATGAGGCGCTTAAGGATGTCGCACAGGATTGTGAGGCCAGAATTCGCGGCCTCATTGACGAAGTTCGCCAGATGGCCGGACAATTGAGGCCTACGATCCTGGACGACTACGGCCTGGAACTGGCTCTGGCCCGTCACATCCAGGAACTGTCGTCGGTGCACACGGATTTGGCAATTGATTACCAGTATGTGTCCGCCCCGGAGCATCAAAAACGTCTTCCCGCACTGGTCGAGGTGAGTCTCTATCGCGTGGCCATGGAGGCGCTGAGCAACATAATCTCCCATGCCTCCGCGTCCCGGGCAAGCGTGGTCGTCCTATGGCAGCATGCAAAGGTCCTGCTCCTCGTGGAGGACGACGGGTGCGGATTCGATTATTCCATGATTCGAAGAGACGTCGATCGCAGCCTGGGACTTATCGATATGGAAGAAAGAATCACTCTAATGGGAGGAACGCTCAGGATAGAATCCACCCCCCAACAAGGTACGACGGTCCGCGCGGAAATTCCTATAGAGTAGACGCAGCGCCCCTCCGCGCAGCTCAGTCCCACAAACCGCTTGCTTCACGCGGCGAGACGCCGCGTCTACTTTAAAACCCCTACGATGTCGTACTCAGCTGACCAAGCGTCGAGGAAGAACTACACGGAAGACATCCCCGGTTTCGCTCGAATCATGGTTCTTGGCTAACGCACTGGAGGAATTATCTTTTCTCGCATCTTAACCTCGGTTTCTCTCCGGGCGCGGCTGATTGTCATTTCAGCCTTTTTGTAGAGCTCGTCGCGCGTCAGCGTTTTGCGCGCAACTCCCTGTTCGATAGCCTTCAGTGCGACGGCGACAGCCTCGCGAACAAAAACGTTCGGTTCGTCCATTTTCGGGATGATGGAGTCCGCGCTTAACCCCCTGTCTTCCGCACATTTTGCCAGTTCTGTGGCTGCCGCAATACACATTCCATCGGTGATGGTCGTAGCAGCCACATCCAGGGTCCCTCGAAAGATCCCAGGGAAGCCCAGTGAATTATTAATCTGATTTGGGAAATCGGAACGGCCGGTGCCGACGATGCGGGCACCTGCTTCATGAGCGTCCCATGGCCACATCTCGGGAATCGGATTAGCTGTAATGAAAACAATGGGGTCCTTTGCCATTCCGGCGACCCATTCTTTTTTAATGGTATCAGGGCCCGGAGTGGAAGCAGCCGAGAGTACATCCGCTCCGCGCATGGCCTCTTCGACACCGCCCACTAAATTTTTCGCGTTGGTATCCTGGCACATTTGCCATTTTTCTTTGTGGGTATGCTGAAGCTCCGTGCGGCCTTTGTGCAGCGTGCCCTTTGTGTCAACGTAAATCAGGTTCCCGGGCTTTGCTCCATAAGCCATATAAAGCGCACCGATGCGGATATTGGCAGCGCCCGAACCGACCAAAGTGATTTTGACATCCTGAATTCTTTTGCCAACGACCTTCAAAGCATTAATCAGGCCGGCCAGGCACACAGTTGCAGTCCCCTGTTGATCATCATGCCAAACCGGAATTTTGCAGCGCCTCCGCAGTTCGGCGAGGATATGGAAACATTTGGGCTGCGCTATATCTTCGAGATTTATTCCACCGAAGGACGGCTGAAGGAGTTCTACAGTCCGGATGATTTCCTCCGGATCTTTGGTGTCCAGGCATATCGGAAACGCATCCACACCACCCAGATATTTAAACAGAATGCCCTTTCCTTCCATTACGGGCAAGCCTGCTTCCGGCCCTATATCGCCCAAACCCAGGACTCGAGTTCCATCCGTCACCACGGCCACGAGGTTTCCCTTGTTTGTATGCTCGAACACTTTTTCCGGATGCTTATAAATGTCTTTGCAGACTTCCGCTACTCCCGGCGTATACCAAATTGCAAAGTCGTCAAAATCACGAATGCAGCACTTTGGCGAAGTCTCGAGCTTTCCCACGAAGTATGGATGAAGTTTCATCGCATCTTCGGCCGGCTTGTAGGCTTTGGCAAGCAATTCCTCCTTGGTCATTTTTTTCTGCTCTACTTTTTTTGATTCACCTGCCGGATCAATTTCAATAGCCATCGTTCCCTCCGCATCTAATGAATAGAAATCTCTGAGGCCCGAGCACATGCCCTGAAGATCATGAGGTTCCGTTCCGAAATTCACGATACTCTCGGGAAAGAGGAGAATTCAAGACCTAATTGACTTTTAATTAGATATTATTGTGATGTACTAATAAATGATAAGTTTTTGTGATACTTGGGGACTTGGCATCTTTGAACAGATCATTCAAAGACGCCAAGAACTTCTGCAGTAGGGGACATCCTCAGGAGAACTGTTTAGAAAGCACAGATGGCTGCAAATACAAAACCGTTGAAACTTCCGCCATTGCGAATATCCGGAGGCGTCATTGATATTACGGTCAGCGAAGCTTGAGCATTCCATTATCGATGGCAAAACGGACCAGTTCAGCGCGGCTCTTAAATTCCATCTTTGCCATGATGTTCGTGCGATGAGTTTCAACGGTTCGCTCCGAAATGCGCAATTTTTCAGCAATTTCCGCGTTGGTATGGCCATATGCAAGGTGGGTCAGCACTTCAAGTTCGCGCGGCGTCAGGAGGTCCAGCCGTTCGGTTTTTTCTTTCTTGGGTTGGCGGCCTACATAAGTAGAAATCAGGAGTCCTGCCAGTGCAGGATCGATATACTGCTCGCCCTTATGCGCAGCTCTTATAGCCTGTACGACATCTGTGCCGGTGGATTTTTTTAGAACATACGCCCGCACGCCCAGCCTGAAAAACTCCTGCAGGTAATACTCATCTTCGTGCATCGTAAGCACTACTATGGCAAGTTTGGGCTTGCTCTTCAGAACTGTTTCGGCAACTTTTGAACCGGGCAATCCGGGCATTGTGACATCGAGGAGCAGGACATCCAAATCCGTATCTGTCGCTACCCGGATAGTATCAAACCCATTGCCTGTCTCCCCCACTACTTCCAAGTCGGCTTCTTTCTCCAAAAGCACTCTGAGACCACTGCGAAAAACAGCGTGATCATCGGCTATCAAAATCCGTATGGACATTTTCTTCCTCATTTAAAGGGATTTTCACGCGGATTGTCGTCCCCTCGCCGGGTGTGGATTCGACAACAAAGCTTCCGCCCAGGAGATTTGCCCTTTCCCTCATTCCCATCAGGCCGAGGCATTGATCGCTCCTGTCTTTTGCGGCACAGTCAAATCCCTGGCCATCGTCTTCGACCAGCATGGTTATTTCGCTGATCTGACGAAGAAGAATCACGCTCGCACGGGAAGCTTTGGAATGGCGAATAACGTTTGTGAGCGCTTCCTGTGCGATTCGAAACAGGGTTACCTCGATGCGGGTGGGGAGGCGTTTCATGCCGTCGGGAGAGGTGTACTGAAAGTCTATTTCCAGCCCTGCCGTCTTTGATAACTCCTGAATATGGCGGGCAAGAGCCGAATCGAGCCCGTAATCATCGAGTATGGAAGGGCGCATCCCCCACGCAAGCCTATGAACCTCTTCAATTATTTGCCGGATTGTATTCTTGATCTCGACACAAATCGAGCCGGGGCAGTCAACGAATTCACATTTTCCAGGGCTGAACTTGCAGCCGGACTCCACCTGGAGCATAAGAGCGAGCAGAGACTGGCCGAACTGGTCATGCAATTCGCGAGAGATGCTCTTCCGTTCATCCTCCTGAACCTGGACTATTCTCTCGATAAGTGACAAACGCGCTTTTTCTTTTATCTGGACTTCCTGACGGTATTTCATCAGGGCTTCCGCCATCTGATTGAATGCGACTGCCAGGCGGCCTATTTCGTCATTTGAAAAAACCTCCGCCCTTGTCTCAAACCTGCCCTCACGAATTTTATTCGCAGCTTGCACCAGGTGCCGAATCGGCCGGGTCATAATACCCGTCAACTGCATCGCCAGCCCTATCCCGATGAGGGCGCACAGCAGAAGTCCCCAAATCACCGTGATACGAAGACTCGCAAGCTCCTGGCTGACCATCCGGTCAAGAACTCCCACTTCGATTGTGCCGACGTGGCCTCCCGAAATGGGGGAAAATACGTCGAAGATCAACCCTTCAGAACTCCCGAAGATTTGCACGGAGCAGCTGGGCGGGCAGGGTGGTGAAGCCATTTTTTGAAGATCCGGAGGGACGCCATTTTCAAAAGTCGATGCTATGATTTCTTTATTCTGGTTGCGTACGATAATGTAGCGGATTTCAGGATACGTCTTCCGGGCTTCCTGAAGATGGTTCATTACGGAAATATATTCGCTCGTGCTCGCAGGCCTCTCAATTGTATCCGCGAGCGACCGACTCATCGAAACAGCCCTCTGTTCCAGCAGCTGGTAAAGAATTTTGGACGTGCTGGAGCGCATCTGAAGCGAAATCACCGCTCCAAACAGAACCGCCGTCAGAAAGCCGATACCCAGAATTTTAAGAAAAATCGGAGTCGACAGGATTCGCCATTTGAAATCGGAAATTCGCCCTCTGAACATAGGGGCCGATTACCTCCACTGCTCTAATTTGCCGATTGCCTGCCGAAGAGGAGAGAACAAATCCCTTGCTGGAATGACAAACCATTCTATCTGAAGCCTGGATAATATCCGCTTCCCCGCTTCATCTTCATTCATTTTCAGCAGCACAGACCGGACCTTTTCTTTTAGGCCGGGATCCATTTGGGGATGCACGACGATCGGCGGCATTCCGAAAGTAGGAGATTTGACCAAAACTCTCACTTTCTCAAGCAAGGAAGGGTCTTCGGAAACCATCTGCTGGTAGACATTTCCATTCAATGCGGCGGCGTCCACATATCCTTTTACCACAGCGTCAATAGATCTGTCATGGCTGCCCGTGATAACTTGTTCCCCAAAAAACTGATTCGGATCCTCGCCGGCTTTCATCAGCAACATCGCTGGAAAAAGCCAACCGGTCGTTGAAGTGATATCTGCGAGTGCAAACCGTTTTCCGCGCAAATCCATGATGGTAGCAGCCCGACTGGAGACCGGAACAATTACAAAGGACTGGTAGCTCGTCTCCCCATTGATCCGCGGCACAACCAGCGCCTGCATTCCGAATTCCCTTTCGCCTCTTATAAAAGCATATGTGGGGACTATGGCTAAATCACACCTTTGATAGCGGACCAGGTCATTGGTTTCAGAAAATCTTGCCTGATAAAGCGAAAACGGCCTTTTCCCGAGCTTACGGGCAACATACTGAATGAAATCTTCATACATTTCCATCGATTTTTCAGGCGATACAATGGGAGCTATTGCAATTCGAAAAGGCTGCTCCGAAGCCTGACTATCGGAGGAAGTCACTGCCGGCCGGCCGCTCGATGCGTTTAAATGGATCCAGTTGCGCGGAGATATACGCGAGCTTTGATCCAAAAGAACGGGCTTCAGCACGTTATAAAGTGCGAAAATAATCCCGATTGTCAGCACAGTCACGATGACCGCTTTTGCAATACGTGCGCGCGCAGAATCAGGATGAAAATTCTGCGGCGACTGGCTTTCCATTGCTCGTGCTCCTAAGTATTAAGCCGTATTATGAAATAGAAATCACCTAACAATATACGCCATAGGTTCTGCCAGGAATAGTTTTTTTGAGAAGGAAACGCAAATGGTGTCGGGCTCGGATGGCAGCATTGGTTAGAGCGAACAGAGGAATTGATGCATGGAACGGGCGGCTTTGCGGCCTGCGGACATTGATGCGATAATGCTTACAGCTCCTGTTGCCACATCGCCACCAGCCCAAACTCTGTTCCTGGAAGTCTTGCCGGTTGCTTCATCGATCGAAATATTTCCCTTTTCACCCATTTCCAGTCCGGGAGTTGTGGCAGCAATGAGGGGATTCGGATTGTTTCCGATCGTGCAGATTACCGCATCCACAGGATAAGATATTTCAGCTCCGTTTATAAACGCGGCGTTGTTCTCATCCGGATCAAATTGAGCCTTGACGCACTGCAGAGACACGACCCAACCATTCTCACCCAGGCAGTGAACCGGCTGAGTTGATGGTTCGATGACAATCCCTTCTTCCTCCGCATGGAGGACTTCCTCCGGGCGGGCAGGAATATCCTGCCTTGATTTTTTACAGACAAGCGTCACTTCTGCCCCCAGCCTGATTGCAGTCCTGGCGCAATCAAAAGCTGCGTTCCCGCTTCCTATAACTGCCAGGAACTTGTGATCTTTGATGGGACTTCCCAAATTCATGCTTGTCAGGTATTGGTTGGCGGAATACACGCCGTTTAAGTCCACTCCGGGGATGTCTGCGACAGACGGCAGGTCGACGCCGGTCCCGACAAATACCGCATCGTATTCCTCCAGAATGCTGTCGATTGTCCGCATGGTCCCGACAACAAAACTGGTTTGGAATTCGCCGCCAAGCCCGGCGAGATATTCAATCTCTCTTCTAACGACTGATCTCGGAAGGCGGAATTCCGGAATTCCATAAACCAGAACACCCCCGAGTTCCTTGAATGATTCAAAAACCGTCACCCTGTGCCCAAGCCGGATGAGGTCGCCCGCTGCCGTGATCCCGGCCGGTCCACCGCCGATAACTGCGGCCTTTCTCCCGGTGAAGGGAGAAATCTCAGAAAAGTATCTGTCCGGCTGATTGGTTTCCCAGTCCGCCAGAAATCGTTCCAATCGTCCTATTGAAATCCTGCCGTTTTTTTCTTTCAGCGAGCAGTGCTTTTCACAGTTCAGTTCCGCAGGGCAAACGCGTCCGCAAACTGCAGGCAGGTGATTCTTTTCGCGCAAAATCCGAATGCCTGCGGAAAAATCGGAATCGGCAATACATTTTATAAATGCAGGAATGTTGATGCCTATCGGGCAGCCCGACAAACAGCTTGGATCCGGGCATTGCCGGCATCGGGCGGCTTCTTCCATTGCAGTTTCGACCGGGAATCCCAGCTCCACTTCCGAAAAATTGCGGGTTCGAATTGCCGGCGTTTGCTTGGGCATTTCCCTTCTGGTCAGGTCGGCTCTTTTTCTCAACGGCTTAGAATGCATGGTTTCCGGTCCCGCAAATCCATTGCGATGCACTCCGCATAATCTGGGCACTGCCGAATGAAATGCCGGGAGTTTGTTTTGCATGGGCGGGGAAAAAGACTTGTACGCCGGCGGAGTTTCTTGCGTTCACTTTCTGCATGTCTACTTCATGATAGCATACAGAAACTCAGAAGCCGGAAGCCAGGAGCCAGAAGCCAGAAAATATATCCTGACTTCCGGCTCCTGGCTTCCGGCTTCTTTATTTATTCAAAAACTGCTGGCGCTCCGTCTCCAGAATAGTGACGTGATCTTCTTCTTCGGCGGCCAATTCGCGATACATTTCTTTCTGTGGGCCTGGTGGCAATGCGTCTGCGTGGGTCCGGAATCGATTTCTGGTGCGTCTTTCCATCGCTATTGCCTTGTCATAGATTTTTAAAACATGTCCCAGGTCTCTGAAATCAATTCCGTGGAAGATAAAACCAAAAATTATTCTCTCATCACTCTCCGACAGGCTTTTCAAAGCCGGATCGAGGTGAAGGTGGTATTTTTGTTCGAGTTCTTCCAGGTGATCTTCTTCCTTGTGGTACAGTTCCTCCAGAACAGCCTTCAATTGTTCGTCTTTGGCGCGGAGCACCGCCATTTTGTAGAAATGATACATATCGACTTCAAACTGTACCGCTTCGTTTGCGATAGCCACCAGATCCGGTTGCTCACCGGAATATCCTTCGACCACCTCATTTTCGCCGCCGCAAAGAAAGCACCGGCCAAAAGGAATAACGAAACCGGTTGAAAGCTTGCCGCAGGATTTGCATTTCCAGGTATACCGAACATCCGCGCAACAAACCGAGTCATTTTCAATCGCCTGATGGCACTTTGGACAAGTGGAAGCCATATCTATCCTCTAAAATATAAAAAAGGAAGCCAGAAGCCGGAAGCCGGAATTTACATCTTCGTTGAAGGAGGCTCTGAAGCATCCCGGCTCCTAATTCTTCTATTCACTCTGGGCGGAAACCGGCGCTATTTCAGGTTCCAAGCCCATGTACTGGAGCATACCACGAGCGGCACGACGACCGGCACCCATGGCGAGAATGACTGTTGCAGCCCCGGTCACGATATCTCCGCCGGCGAACACGCCCGGAACGGAGGACATGCCCGTTTTATCATCGACTTCGATGTAACCCCAGCGGTTCACATTCAGGCCCGGCGTGCTCTGTGAAATAATAGGATTGGCGCTTGTGCCCAAAGCATAGACAACCATATCCACATCCAGAACGTGTTCGGTCCCCTTTTTCGGCACCGGGCTTCGGCGCCCGGAAGCATCCGGTTCGCCAAGTTCCATCTCGATCACTTCCATTCCTGTCACCCAGCCCGAATCATTTCCAAGAATGCGCACCGGATTGGTAAGCCACTTGGCAATGATCCCTTCTTCAATGGCATGATGCAGTTCTTCGGCTCGCGCCGGCGATTCCTTGATGCTGCGGCGGTATACCAAGTAAACCTTTTCTGCGCCCATGCGCAACGAAACGCGCATGGCATCCATCGCCGTATTTCCCGCGCCAATGACGGCCACGCGCTTTCCCATCCCAACAGGCGTATCATAAAGCGGCTGGCGGAATCCCTGCATAAGGTTGATGCGGGTCAGGAGCTCGTTCGCCGAAACCACCCCATTGAAAGCTTCCCCGGGAATGCCCATGAATTTCGGGCTTCCTGCGCCGGTTGCAATAAAAACCGTGTCATAGCCCTTCCCGTTCATCAGCTCAGGGATTGTAAAAAGCTTGCCGATGATGCAATCCAGATCGAATTTAACACCCAGTTTCGACAGCCCCTCTATTTCGATATCGATGGTATCGTTGGGAAGCCGGAACTCCGGGATTCCGTATTTGAGAACGCCACCGGACACATGAAGCGCCTCATAAACAGTCACATCCACACCGGCCTTGATTAAATCGCCCGCGCAGGCGAGCCCTGCGGGGCCTGAGCCGACAACAGCTGCTTTCTTCCCGGTGCGCTTGAATTGAGGTGGCTTATCCCAGCCACGCCCCACCGCAAAATCAGCCACAAAACGTTCGAGACGCCCAACCGCTACGGGCTCAACCTTGTTGCCGATGACGCATGTGGCTTCACACTGCACTTCCTGGGGACATACACGTCCGCATACCGCCGGCAAAGCATTGGCACTTTTTAGGATTCGATAGGACTCCTCGATATCTTTGCGGGCCAGCGCACCTATAAATCCCGGAATGTCAATTCCCACAGGGCATCCGGGAACACACTTGGGCTTTTTGCACTCAAGGCAGCGGGCGGCTTCGGCCAGCGCCATTTCCAAAGAATAGCCCTGCGCCACTTCCTCGAAATTCGCGCTGCGGACTTTCGGATCTTGCTCGGGCATTGGAGTGCGTTTGGGAGCAATCGTGCGAATATTTTTTACAATGCGAGTTGCGGGCGGGGGCTCCGGTTGTGGAACCTCGGACGGGCTTGCAAGGCCAGGACGGGTGCGCGCAGTCATGACGGCAGGATTCGAGCCGCCCTGTCCCAGTGCCGCGAGTCTTTTGCGTTCCTCCTCAAATCGTGTCAGGCACCCCTTCTCTTCACATTCAAAACGCTTCTGGCGGAGCATCAGTTCATCGAAATTGACGAGATGGCCGTCGAAATCGGGACCATCGACGCACGCAAATTTCATTTTGTTGCCGATAGTAACACGGCACGAACCGCACATTCCCGTGCCGTCCACCATAATGGAGTTGAGGCTGACCATTGTGCGGATGCCGTAAGGCCGGGTCAACTCAGCGCAAGCCTTCATCATGGGAAGAGGACCGATGGCGATGACTTCATCGATATCTTTGTGATCTTTCATCACTTGATCGAGCACAACCGTAACAAACCCCTTTGTGCCGAAAGAACCATCATCTGTGGCGACCCGGAATTCATCCGAGTATTTGGAGAATTTGTCAGCCCAGAACATGAGATCCTTGTTCCGGAAACCAATGACCGAAATTGTATGGGATCCGAGCTCTTTGTGGCGTCTGAGCTGCGGAAAAACGGGAGCAACGCCCAATCCGCCGCCTACCAGTACCGCCTTGTTTTTTTTCTCCAGATGCGATGCCATTCCCAGAGGCCCGATAAAATCCAGCACGGACGATCCTTCGGGGAGAGCCATCATTTGAAAAGTGGTTTTCCCAACTGCCTGAACCACGATGGTCACTGTGCCTTTGTCACGATCGAAATCGGCGACAGTCAGAGGAATGCGCTCCCCCGTCTCGTCGATTCTCAGCATGATAAAATGACCCGGCTGGCAGGACTTAGCCACTTCAGGCGCAACAACTTCCCAGAGAAATGTAACCGGGCCGAACTGCTGACGTTTTACAATCTGATACATATTTTCCTCTGCCCCCGCATATTAATTTATTAACCGAACTGCGAAGTATATTCAGACGAAGGCGCCAGTGCAATAGTGTTCAGGGGTGCAAACGGAAGTGGGACTCAAAACCTAATGCGCTTATGCCCTGGGAGCGCCGGCGTCCTCGCCGGCAGGCAGGTGCGCACATCGGGAATTTCCGAATTAATCAAAGAGCTGCAACGGCCTGTAGGGTTTTTGGCAAACATATCTGGTAGTCGTGAATATGTGCCGGCGAGGACGCCGGCGCTCCCAGGCGCGGTTCTTTTTGCCTTTTGAGTCCCACTTCCGTTTGCACCCAGTGTTCAGGGCAGACGCCAAAACAGGGAACGCTACCCTATTTTGCGGCCAAACGCGGCGAGATGCCGCGTCTACCTCCGGGCCCCTTGCCTAAAACGCGTCCGATGGAATGGATGCGCCGCTCCATGCAATTGCGGCACACCTGGGCCGTTTCATGGATGCAGGCTTTCCCCGGGTAGATTTCATATAGAACCCGGTAATGAGGCGGCGTAACATTGGGCATAACCACGTTGGCACCACGCGTAAGAGCAAGCTCACGCCCGGATTCGGGATCAATCGTAGCCAGCGCCGTTGTTGAGGGAATATTCGATGCAGGGCAGACGAGACGTGTCAGGGCGACAACTTTCAGGGTTGTAAGCTCATCATTCGGCACTTGATCCTCGGGATCAAGATAGAAACCAGCAGCTTCGGGACCTCCCAATGCCGTATGCGGCGAAGGCAGGAATGGGCCAACCCCTATCATGTCCATATCGTATTTGCGAAAAATCTCGATATCCTGTGCGAGCGTTTGCCACGACTGCCCCGGGATCCCGACCATCACGCCTGTGCCAATCTCGTAGCCGATGTCGCGCATTCGCTCCAGCTGTGAAAAACGGTCGGAGGTTTTTCCGGGAAGAGAGGGATGTATCTTTCTGTAAAGCTCAGGGTCCGAAGTTTCGAAGCGCAGCAAATAGCGATCGGCTCCAGCTTCCTTCCAGTCCCTAAGATCTTCGTCCTCGCGCTCTCCCAGGGAAAGCGTAATTGCCAGGTCCGTCGTTGCACTGATTTCGCGTACAAGATCGGACACAAAGCTGCGGCTGAGCCCCGGATCCTCACCCGATTGCATCACGACGGAGCCGTAGCCGAACCGCACAATCTCATGGATGCACTCGATTATTTCCTGGCGGTTCATCCGATAACGGGTTATCCCCTGCGAGCAGGCATTGATCCCACAATACCGGCACTGGCGCACGCAATAGTTGCTGATTTCAACCAGGCCCCGCAGGTGAACTTCATCTCCAACGCAGGCGCGCCGCACGCCGTCCGCCCGCACCCACAATTCCTCCAGGCGAGCTTCATCCTTTTCCCGTAGCCACCGCAGGATTTCATCTTTTTCCATGGAAGAAATTATACCCAAAAAACGCGTTCAAGGTTCAGAGTTCCCGGTAATTAATAAAACCATCCCTGACCTTGAACGCTGAACGGGGAACCTGGAATGCGGCTGCAAGCTGCGGCCATCCAAATACGCTATTTTAGGAATTTAGATCCATTGTGCCGCTGAGATAGGAATCGTAGGCCCCCAGGTCAAAATGGCCATGTCCCGAAAGGTTAAAGAGGATCACCTTCTTTTCCCCCGCTTCACGCGCTTTTAGAGCGTGCACAATTGCACTGTGGATTGCGTGGGTGCTTTCGGGCGCTGGGATGGTGCCTTCGCATTGCGCGAATTTCATCGCGCTGGCGAAAACCTCTCCCTGGGTGTAAGCCTCCGCTTCAATGACATTTGCAGCCAACAGATGGCTGACAAGCGGCGCAGAGCCATGGTAGCGGAGCCCGCCGGCGTGAACCGGAGGCGGAATGAATTTGTGTCCCAAAGTGTGCATCAACATCAGGGGCGTGTTTCCCGCCACGTCGCCAAAATCGTACTCGCGAACTCCGCCCGTAAGTGATGGACAGGATTTCGGCTCCACCGCGATTGCCCGAAGGTTCTTTCGGTTTCCCTTGAGCTTGTCCTTTAGAAACGGGAATGCAAGGCCGGCGAAATTACTCCCACCGCCGTGACAGCCGATCAAGATATCCGGGTAATCCCCCGCCAGTTCCATTTGTTTGATGGCTTCCTGGCCTATGATCGTTTGGTGCAGCAGGACGTGGTTCAGAACGCTGCCCAGAGCATATTTTGTATCATCGCGTTTTACCGCGTCTTCCACGGCTTCCGAAATCGCAAGACCCAGGCTGCCGGGGGAATCGGGATTTTCAGCCAGGGCAGCCCGTCCGGCTTCGGTCAGGTTGGAAGGGCTGGCAACCACATCGGCCCCATAAGTTTTCATCATGATCCGGCGGTAGGGTTTCTGGTCATAACTGACCCGCACCATATAAACCATGCATTCAAGGCCCATCAATTTACACGCGCAGGCCATTGCGCTGCCCCATTGCCCGGCGCCCGTTTCGGTGGCAATGCGTTTCACCCCCTCCTGCTTATTGATATAGGCCTGCATAAGGGCAGTATTGAGCTTGTGGCTGCCGACCGGACTGCCACATTCCGATTTGTAATAAATCCTGGCAGGAGTATCGAGCAATTCTTCCAGTGCTTTCGCGCGGAAAACAGGACTCGGCCGATAGAGGCGATAGATGTCCCGCACCTGGTCGGGGATCTCGACCATGGGTTCCTGCGTCACTTCATGTTTAATTACCCCCATCGGAAAAATCGGCGCCAACATCTCGGGACCGATCGGTTCTTTGGTTCCCGGATGCAAGGGAGGCGCAAGGGGAGTCGGCAGGTCCGGCTGAATATTATAATAATGGGTGGGGATATCAGATTCCGGCAAAGTGATTTTGGTATCAGTCATGATCTTCTCCTCGATGGGGATGAACCTTGAGCATAGCTTAAAAGCGGCTGCCGATTCCACAGGTTTTCAGTCTTGAATTTCATTTTGGAGTCTTTGAGCTTTTGTAACTCGTTATTCGTAATTCTGTTCGTGTTTTGCCACTATTCTTCCAACCGGGCGGCTAACAGCCAAGATGGCAACGCCGGTTAACGCACCTATTAAAGTAAGCATCGTAAAAAAGCTCATCTTCGGCATTTTCTCCCAGTAAGTGCCGAGATATCCCGACAGGTAGTTTCCGAAGAAACTGGAGAGGAACCAGACACCCATCATCATCGAAACCATTCGGGCGGGGGCAACTTTTGTAACAAATGAAAGGCCTATTGGAGAGAGGTAAAGCTCGCCTATTGTGAGAACAACCGTCGTCCCCGCGAGCCAAAGAATGCTGCGCAGTTCGTCGGGAGCCGTGCCCGCGCTGACGATGATCATAACCACATAGGAAATACCCAGCAGGAGACAGCCAATGCCCATTTTGGCTGGGCTGGAAGGTTCAGCCCGGCGTCTGGCTTGCCAGGCCCAAAATTTATTCAATGCCGGGGCAAAGAGGACGATCATGATTGGATTGAATGACTGAAACCAGGTAGAGGGAATACTCAGTCCCAGAAAATTCCAATTCGTATTTTGTTCGGCCCAGAGCTGCATTGTATTGCCCTGCTGTTCATAGACTGCCCAGAAGAAAATATTAAAAAAGCATAGAATGAAAACAGCGATTACGCTCTTGCGATCCTCCACGGGAAGGCTGCGAATCCAAAGGCACAAAATGATTACAAGCACCACGGCTGCCAGTAATCCGGTAAGCTGCTGGCTCATTCCCAGTCTGGCTATCAGGCTCATGACATAAGGCAATCCGATGATAAACGCGACCAATCCCGCCGCGATACTGAAGATGTAGGTTGCGATGGAGCGCACCGTCTTGACAGGAGAGATTTTTACATCGGAATTGTCATGCGCCAGATAACGCTGTCCCCAGATGTATAGAATAAGTCCGATCACCATTCCCACGCCGGCGGCTCCGAAACCCCAATGCCAGCCAACCTTCTGCCCCAGAGTTCCGCAAACGAGTGGAGAGAGCAGCGCCCCGGTATTGACTCCCA
>JAHFUH010000049.1 GCA_023265215.1 Acidobacteriota bacterium | reverse complement strand
AGACGGGCATGGATACAAGGCGCGCGACCGAGGGCCCCGCAGACATACACGACAGTATGTCGAGGAGCCCGACCGAGCGCAACGCAGTAGACATGCCCGGATCCGCCGCCGCAGTAGAAAACTGGTGAGAAATGCGGGCTAGCCGTGCGGATCGGCTCGTATTTTTCCAATCGTCAATCGTAAATTTATTTTCCGGCGTTATGCAGAAAAATGGCGATGCAGGAATTTCTCTCGCTCAGGCTTTGCGCATAGAACGCGGCGCAATTGTATCGTTTGTGGGCGGCGGGGGGAAAACAACTTCCATGTTCCGGCTGGCATCCGAGCTGTGTTCGGCCCTGAGGGTTGTCACTACAACCACGACTCACATCAGTGAAGACCAGGCCCGCAGCGCTGCGGTTTCGATTCAGCCGGAAGATCTGGATAAACTGGGAGCTCACCTGGACCGACTCGGCAATTGCCTCATAATCGGTCCGCCCGATGGCAAGGGGAGAGTAACAGGCGTATCCAAGGAATTCATTGCTGCATTGCACAATCGCCCTGATGTCGACGTTATAGTCATTGAAGCGGACGGCAGCCGGTCCCGGCCATTCAAGGCGCCCGGTGAACACGAACCGGTGGTTTCTGAGCTCACCACGATCCTCGTTCCGATTGCAGGGCTGAACGTGATCGGGCTCCCGTTGAATGAAGACAACGTCCACAGGGCGGAACTGGTTTCATCGCTGATTGGTGCGCCTCTGGGCCGGCCAATCGCGGAAGAAACGGTTTCGCGAATTCTGGCGCACCCGCAAGGCGGAGCCAGGCATCTTCCTGCCGGAGCCCGGCTGGTCCCGATGCTGAACAAAGCCGACACTCCCGGCGATTTGAACCATGCAAGTTTAATTGCTCAAGGCCTGCTGGCAAATCCACTGGTCGATTCGGTGATCGTAAGCTCCATGAAAAAAGCGCTCCCCGTGCGCGAGGTCTGGGCGCCTGTTGCAGGGGTTGTCCTGGCTGCCGGGCAGGCCACTCGGTTCGGTGCAACGAAACAGGTTCTTCCTTGGCAGGAAACTACTTTGGTGGCGCACAGTGCCCAAACGGCTTTGGATGCAGGTCTTGATCCTGTTGTTGTGGTGCTTGGGCATGAGGCGGAAAAAGTAACGGAGGCACTGGCCGGATTGCCGGTCCGGCTTGTGCATAACCCGGAATTCAAAATGGGCCAAAGCACGTCCATTCGAAAATCTCTGGAAAGCCTGCCGCTCCGAACGGGCGCCGCGGTTTTTTTTCTGGCCGATCATCCTTTTGCAGATGCCGGGATAGTGAGAACAATTGTTCAGGCTCACAGGGAAACTCTCGCCCCAGCCTGTGTGCCCGTGTTTGAAGGACAGCGCGGGAATCCAGCGCTTTTTGATAAAGCGTTGTTTGGAGAATTGCGGGCGTTGAGCGGAGACACTGGGGGGAGGGGACTGCTGGAAAAATACCGGGACAGAATTGTTGAAGTGCCGGCAGGCAGGGACATTCTGATGGATATAGATACCACAGAGGATTATGAACGATTAAGAAGACCAAAATAGCATAGGCCAGAAACCATCGGCGTCGGTATCGGGGTCGGCTTTTTGCTGCTTCGACCCCGATCAATTCCGTTCAGTTAAATGGAGGATTCTATGACGAAAACACCATCCATTTTTGAGTGCCAGAGCTGCGGGTATTCATCTGCGAAGTGGCTCGGGCGCTGCCCGGATTGCGGCAGCTGGAATTCCTTCATTGAAGAGAAGCGCCCGAAAGGCGGAGAGGCGTCATTCGCTCAAAGCGGCGCGGAAGCGGTACCTGTCCGCCTGTCCGAAGCATCCACCGAATCAGCGCCGCGCATCGGAACGCTCGATGCTGAGTTCGACCGCGTGCTGGGAGGAGGGATTGTGCCCGGTTCATTGATTCTGCTGGGAGGCGAGCCGGGCGCCGGAAAATCGACACTTCTGCTGCAGATTGCACAAAGCCTGCAGAAAGAAGGCCAGAACGTTCTTTACGTTTCGGGCGAGGAATCTGTTCAGCAGATAAAACTCAGGGCTGACAGGCTGGAGGACCTGCACAAGGAAGTGCCTGGCAAGAATTACGATATTTACATTCTCTCCGAATCCAATTTCGAGCACATTCTGTCGGCTTCGGAGGAAGTGCGCGCTACAACTCTGGTATTGGACTCGGTTCAAACCACCTTTTCCGAGACGCTCGATTCCGCTCCGGGCAGCGTCAGCCAGGTCCGGCATATCGCCACCCGTTGCCTCAATCTTGCGAAGTCGCGGAATCTGACGATTTTTATCATCGGGCACGTGACGAAAGATGGGACGATCGCCGGCCCCAAGGCGCTGGAACACATTGTGGATGTGGTGCTCTATTTCGAAGGCGAACGACGGCAGAATCACAGGATTATCCGCGCGGTGAAAAACCGGTTCGGTGCGGCAAACGAAGTCGGAATCTTTGAGATGACATCCAGGGGGCTGATTCCCGTGCGCAATCCTTCCAGCCTGTTCTTGCTGGAAAGGGAAAATATTTCGCCGGGAAGCGCCGTCGTGTGTGCGCTGGAAGGAACCCGTCCGCTGCTGGTCGAGATACAGGCGCTTGTCGTTGCAACCCAGTATGGCACGGCACGACGGGTGGCCACCGGGATCGACTATAACCGCATTTCCGTGCTGGTCGCGATGCTGGAAAAGCGGCTTGGGATTCAGATGAACGGGTGCGATATTTATGCCAATACGGCAGGCGGGTTGGGGGTTGACGAACCGGGAGCCGACCTGGGCATTTTTGCCGCCATCCTGAGCAGCCTGCGCAATCGTCCTTTGCCTGCCCACACCGTCCTCATGGGAGAGCTGAGCCTGTCCGGCGACGTGCGCCCGATCAGCCAGGCTCATTTGCGTTTGCGTGAGACAGCGGCGATGGGATTTTTAAAGTGCATCCTGCCTGCCGGAAATCTTCCTTTAGTGGAACCGGTCGACGGCATCGAGCTGATCCCGATAAGAAATGTGGCCGAGGTGTCGGATCTTCTGTTCGGATAATTAGTATATTTCGTTCCTGGAGCGCGGGCGTTCCGCCTGGTTTTATAATTTTGCCCTGGCTACATATTGAGCCGCGTAGCGGCAGTCTGATTTTAGCCCGGCCTTTTAAGGCCGGGAATACCGGTAATAAGAAAAAATGCGTCGCGTCAGCGACGGCTGACCTCAACCGATTAAATAACAATAAATTACAATTCATGTCAGGCGTCGCTATCACTATCTGGGTCGAAATCAGGGAAAGCAATCTCCAATAAGTACTCCATTCCTTTGCCCCCCCGTTTTAAATGCCGACCCCGATACCGACCCCGACTCCCGAACACGGGTGGGTTTTGTTTCTGGTGTGGGGTGCAAATGGAAGTGGGACTCAAAACCTAATGGGCTTATGCCCTGGGAGCGCCGGCATCCTCGCCGGCAGGCAGGTGCGCACATCGGGAATTTCCGAATTAATCAAAGAGCTGCATCGACTTGTAGGGTATTTGGCAAACATATCTGGTAGTCGTGAATATGTGCCGGCGAGGACGCCGGCGCTCCCAGGCGCACCCTCTGGTGTAATAGCATTATTAAAAATGTGGAGGGTGTGATAAATTCTTCTCAAGAGTTGAGGGTTTTAATCTGAAAGGCTCTTTTGCTGGGCAATTTCACTATAGCCACCGGAGTGATTAGGGGGAGCTTTGACCATGATCATCAGGCCTTATCCCGCTATTGATTGTTTTTTCGAGGGAATTTGGTGCACGTTCTTTCTGGTCCTCTGGCAATTAATAATCTATTCCATTGATATTAAGTGGATCACGCCGAAGGAGTTCATCGATGGACCTCTGGATAATACGTGCACTTTTATTCGCGGCAATCCTTGTAAGCGGATATTTCGTCCGACCGTTCGGTTCCAATTATTCGTATTCGCTCACGGTTACATTTAGCGCTGTACTGGCAGTTGTCATTCTTATGGCGGAAATGCGCATCCGCCGGCTTTCGCTGAAAACGCTTTTAGGCGCGGCCATCGGTTCCATCCTCGGCATAGTCGGCGCCAGCCTGATCAGTATGGTGATCGGGCGCATGAGCTTCAGCCACCCTCAAACGGAGACTTTTTTACAGCTCATCATTTTGATACTGATGACCTATCTGGGCTTAATCTCCGGCGCCAGCAAGGGTGATTATATTGACCTGAAGGCTCTGGGCGGATTCTTCACCGACAGCACCACCAAGAAAACAGCCAAGGTGCTCGACACCAGCGTCATCATCGACGGGCGGGTGGCGGACATCTGCAAAACCGGATTCCTGGAGGGCACGCTGGTCGTCCCTCATTTTGTTTTGCGCGAGCTTCAGCAGATTGCGGACAGCGCGGATTCGGCCAAACGCAACCGCGGACGCCGGGGCCTGGACGTTCTGGAAAAAATCAAAGGAGTCCCGGGCGTCGCGGTCCAGATCCTGGAGAAGGATTACCCGGATGTGAAAGAGGTGGATCTGAAGTTGATTGAGCTGGCCAAGGAGATGGGCGGCAAGATTGTCACCAATGATTTCAATCTGAACAAAGTTTCGCAGCTCCGGGGCGTGGATGTGCTCAACATCAACGAGCTGGCAAATGCGCTGAAGCCGGTGGTGCTTCCCGGCGAAACAATGAAGGTATTTATTCTCAAGGAAGGCAAAGAATACAACCAGGGGGTTGCTTATCTCGACGACGGGACGATGGTAGTGGTCGACAATGCCCGCCGGATGATCGGCAAAACCATTGCCACCCAGGTCACATCGGTGCTGCAGACTACCGCAGGCAAGATGATTTTCGGGCGCTTCCCGGAAGAAGCTGAAGCGGCGATGAATGCTCAGGCTCAAAGGCAGGAACGCCGCCCTTTTGAAAAACAGGCTCTGATAAACGGCCGGGCCGGCCTCGAGGACGAGAAGGATCGACTCAAGGGGAAAATATAGTTTCGGACGGCAAATCTCGATACGGTCGGTGGCATGGCGGGGCGTGAAAAGAAATTGATGACGGTGGCGGTGATAGCCGCCGGAGGGACCGGAACTCGCATGAGTTCCGCTGTTCCGAAACAGTTTCTCGTACTCGCCGGCAAGCCGATTCTTCTCCACACGGTGTCGGGAATCGCCGCACTTGAAGAGATAATCCAGATTGTCATCGCTCTGCCGGTCGAACACATTCCCGAAGCGCAGTCTATACTTCAGCGTCAGAGTTTCCCGATCGATGTTCAGTGCGTTCCGGGCGGATCAAGCAGGCAGGAATCCGTGAGCCTTGGAGTTGCACAAGCCCGTCCGGATGCGGATATCATTATGGTTCACGATGCGGTCCGGCCAATTTGCGATCGGGACATGATACGGCGCGTCCTGAACGCAGCATGGGAACACGGTGCTGCCGTTCCCGGCCTGCCCGCAACGGAAACGATTCAGAGGGCGTCCAGCAGCGGTCATGTGCTCCCGACACCGCCGCGCGAGGAGCTTTACGCAATTCAAACGCCGCAGGCTTTCCATGCCGGCGTTCTCCGGTCGGCGCTGAAGCAGGCGGAGGAGGCGGGCTTTCTGGGGACTGACGAGTCCTCCGTAGTGCGCTGGGCAGGCCACCCGGTCATGGTTGTGCCGGGTTCGCAGGACAACATTAAAATTACGCGGCCATTGGATCTGGAACTTGCGGAGCTGTTGATTTCAAAGCGCTCAGAGGAAGGGAATCGAGCGGGAATGAACGAAAGCCGGATTGGACAGGGAATTGATTATCACCGTTTGGTGGAAGGGCGCAAACTGATTTTGGGAGGCGTCGAAATCCCTTTTGAAAAGGGGCTCGAAGGGCATTCGGATGCGGATGTCCTTGCCCACGCTGTTTGCGATGCGCTTCTGGGGGCCGCGGCGATGGGAGATATCGGCCGGCATTTTCCGGACACCGATCCCTCCAATCGGGGAAGATCCAGTCTCGAGTTCCTGCGGGAGGTGAGGTCCAAGGTTGAATCGGAGGGCTGGACTTTGCGAAATGTGGATGCAACGCTGCTTGTGCAACGGCCCAGGATAGCGCCGCACGTGCTTGCGATGAAACAAAACATCGCGCAGTCTCTCGGCATTGCGATTTCCGATGTAAATATAAAGGCTACTACAACCGAGGGGATGAACGCGGAAGGGCGGGGAGAAGGAATTTCCGCCCAGGCCGTCGCCCTTTTGGTTAAGAGAGAAATAAAATAGAATCGACCATTGTGATATTCGGGGTCGGCGTCGGGGTCGGTATCGGGATCGGCTTTTGACTGCTTCGACCCCGACCCCGATACCGACCCCGACCCCGATGGTTCATTATTATGGATACACAAACAGCAGTTCGTGTGCGATTCGCGCCAAGCCCCACAGGTTTTCTTCATGTCGGGAATGTCCGGACAGCTTTGTTCAACTGGCTGTTCGCCGGACGGAATGAGGGCGTTTTCATCCTGCGCATCGAAGACACCGATGCCGAGCGCAGCAAACTCAAATACGAAAAACAGCTCATCGAAGACCTGCAGTGGCTGGGACTCGAGTGGGGCGAAGGAATCGAGCGGGGAGGAGAATGCGGGCCATACCGGCAAAGCGAACGGTATGCCATTTATCAGCAGTACGCCCAGCGGCTGCTGGACGAAAACAAGGCGTTCCGGTGTTTCTGCACTGAGGAGGAACTGGAGCAGGTTCGCCAGGCTCAATTAGCCCACAACGAGATGCAGCGTTACTCAGGGAAGTGCCGGCACCTGTCTCCCGCCGAAGTGCAGGACCGGCGAAAATCCGGGGCTGCATCGACGGTGCGGCTGCGCGTCAGACCGGGAACAGTCGGATTTTCGGATCTCGTGTTCGGCAGAATTGAAATCGATACAAACCAGATCAGCGATCCGGTGCTCCTGCGCAGCGACAGCAGTCCCACCTACAACTTCTGCTGTGTGGTGGACGACACGCTGATGAAAATATCACACGTCATCCGCGGCGAGGGCCATCTCTCCAATACTCACCGGCAGATCCTTCTTTACGAAGCTCTGGGCGTATCCATTCCCCAGTTCGGCCACCTGTCCACCATCCTTGGCCCCGATGGACAAAAGCTGAGCAAGCGCCACGGTGCGACATCAATTGAGGAATTCCGCAAGCAGGGGTATTTGCCGGAAGCGCTGGTAAATTACCTGTCACTCCTGGGATGGTCGCCGCCGGGCGAAGGCCAGGAGATACTTCCGCTGGATGAAATAAAGCAACAATTCGATCTTTCGCGCGTTTTAAAAAGTCCTGCGATTTTTGATACGGCCAAGCTCGACTGGATGAACCGCAGCTACCTCAGCAAAATTCCGATTGATGCTCTCGTCGAAATGGCGAAACCGTTTGCCGTTCGAGCGAGCCTCATTCCGGGCCAGATGGATCTGCAAACGAAGGAATGGTTCACCCAGGCCGTAGATCTGATCAAAACTCGTATCGATTATCTGGACCAGATTGCATCGGAAATGGCTATAGTTTATGGGTTCGATACAGATCCGCCGAAATTGGACGCCGAAGCACAGGATTTACTCAGGAATCCGGAAGCCCGGGCGGTGGCTTTGGAGTTTTTGCGCCTTGTTATGGAACGGGATATTCTGACTCCCGAGATTTATCGTGAGATAGTCGCAAAGGTAAAGGCGGACACAAAACAGAAGGGGCGGAATTTGTTTCATCCTATCCGCGCGGCGCTGACGGGGTGCGGGTCCGGCCCGGATCTGGAAAAATTGATCCCGCTTTACGAAGAGGGGAGCCGTCTGAATCTGCCGCGCAAAGTGATGTCCTGCCGCGAACGCCTCAAAGCAATATTTACGATTGACGATTTACGAATGACGATTTGAAACATACTCCTCAAATCGCGTCTTAACTTTTAGGGTTATGGTTTTCAATCGTCAATCGTAAATCGTCAATCGTAAATAAGTTATGTCTGTTTTATACGGAATTAATGCCATAAACGAAGCACTCAAGGCTCACGCCGAGAAAATTGAGAGGCTTTGCGTCGAGCGCGGCCAGAAGAATCCCCGCCTTCAGGAAATTATCGAGCTTGCAAAACAAAACCATGTCCGGATTTCGTTTGAGGAACGATCCTGGCTGGACCGGAAATCCGGAGGCGAACGCCATCAGGGGATTCTTTGCTACATTGCCGAGTTTGCAACTTTTGAAGCCGAAGATATTGTTGCCCAGGCGAAATCGCCGGGACTGATTGTGGTTCTTGACGGAATCGAAGATCCTCACAATCTGGGCGCAATTCTCCGCTCGGCTGAAGCGGCCGGCGCGGACGGCGTTTTCGTCCCCCAGCATCGCAGCACCGGTCTGACTGCATCGGTTGTAAAAGCAAGCGCCGGGGCGGCCTCCCATGCCAGGGTGGCACGCATCAAAAACGTGGCGCAAATCCTGGAATTCCTGAAGAAAAGCGGTTACTGGGTTGCCGGCCTCGACGCCGCCTCCGGTCTCCCGATCTGGAAGGCGGATCTCACCGTTCCGACAGCGCTGGTTATGGGCAATGAAGGGAGCGGACTGCACAGACTGGTGAAGGAAAAATGCGATTTTCTGGTCTCCCTGCCGATACGTGGAAATGTGGGCTCGTACAATGTCAGCGTAGCCGCGGGCATTGCTCTTTATGAAGTTTTAAGACAGCGTTCGTGAGCCCGTCTGCGATTTATGAACATACCTGTAGTCGAAATTAAGAATCTCACGAAAGATTTCCAGGTCGGATTCTGGAAAAAGCATCCAGTTCGCGCACTCGACAATCTCAACCTGCAGGTGTACAAGGGCGAAATTTTTGGATTTCTCGGCCCGAACGGCGCAGGCAAAAGCACCACACTGAAAATCCTGATGCATCTTTTGCACCCAACGTCCGGCGAAGCCCGGATACTGGGGCAGTCGATTGATTCGGTATCGATGCACAAGTCGATCGGATACCTGCCGGAAAATCCTTATTTTTACGACTACCTGACGCCGGAAGAATTGCTGACCTACGTGGGCAGGCTTTTTGGCATTTCATCATCGATATTGGCTCAAAAAGTTGAAACGCTGTTGAAGCGTGTAGGTCTGGACGGATCGCGCAAACTTCAGCTCCGAAAATTTTCCAAAGGGATGGTGCAGCGAATAGGCATCGCCCAGGCGATTATCAACGACCCCGAAGTTGTTTTCCTGGATGAGCCGATGTCAGGCCTGGATCCGCTGGGGCGAATGGAAGTCCGGCAGATCATTACGTCCCTGAAGGCACAGGGAGTCACGGTATTTTTCAGCTCTCACATCCTTCCTGACGTGGAAGCGATCTGCGACCGGGTGGCGATTTTGAACAAAGGGAAACTGCTGCAGGTCGGCGCATTGGAAGAGATCTTGAAAGTAGGGATTGAGGGGCATGAGGTGATTCTTTCCAAATGGTCGGTGCCGGTACTAGGCGAACTGCGCGAAACCTGCAGCGAGGTCCGGCTGATGGGAGACCGTCTGCATTTGAAACTGCGAACTCCCGCGCAAATGGAATTGCTGTTCTCGCTGGTTTCGACGCACAGGTTGGAATTGATCTCAGTCAATCCGATCCGACCATCACTGGAGGAGTATTTCCAGTCGATAGTCGGAGTTCCGCCGCCGGCGGAGAGCCGTGGGCAGGTGGCGCTATGACACGGATATTGGCAATCGCCCGGAACACCTTCCGCGAAAATATTCGGGACAAGATTCTTTACAACCTGATCCTCTTTGCATTGATCATTATTTTGAGCTCGCTGGCTCTAGGCCAATTAGCTCTCGGAAATGAACAGAAGGTGCTGCTGGATCTCGGGCTGTTCTCCATTTCGGTTATAGGAATGCTCATTTCTATTTTCATCGGCATAGGCCTGGTTTACAAGGAGCTGGAAAAGAGAACGGTCTATGCATTGATCGCGAAGCCCGTCCACAGATACGAACTGATATTGGGCAAATACCTGGGCCTGCTCTTCACCCTGCTGGTAAACCTGGCAATTATGACTGTCGGGCTGGAACTCGCGCTCCTGTATGCAGGCCGCATCGGGCTTGGCGGGTATCTGCGTCTTCTGCCGGCGGTTTATCTGGTATTTCTTTCGCTCGCATTAGTAACGGCGCTGGCGCTGCTGTTTTCGACTTTCTCCACTCCTGCACTTTCCGCGCTGTTTTCCTTCTTTCTCTGGATTGCCGGGCATTTCGGCAAAGATCTGCAGAGCTTCGGCGAAATCACGAAATCGGCTTCAGTCAAATGGATATGCAATATCCTGTATTACGTGATTCCGAATTTTTCCAACTTCAGCGTGGACAGCCGCAACATAATTCAGGACGCAGCCTATTACCAGCCGATGAATCCCTATTCCATCGCGGGCGTCACGCTCTATTGCATTCTTTATTGCGCGGTGATTATTTCGATCTCCGCTGCTATTTTCATGCGCCGGGATTTCAAATGAAACCGGGCCATTTCGGAAGCGCCTTCATGCGCAGCTGGATTTTGTACGCGGTCGCCCTGATCTGCGCCTTTCTCATAAAGCCGGCGCAGGATTTCGTCGAAGCGCGGTCCATGCAGCGCGGACCGGAACCCGACCTGCTGTTCTTCAACTCTCCCAAGCTGATAAAAAAAATGGCGATGGGATACGACAGGCTTGTTGCGGATTTTTACTGGATGAGGACTATTCAGTATTACGGGCGGCGTGAAGAGGCGGCGAAAAGACGGATACGATATAAGAACTTGCCTGCACTTCTCGACATCACGACTACGCTGGATCCTCAACTGCTGGATGCTTACCGGGCAGGCAGCTATTTTCTTTCCGAGCCGGATCCCATCGGCGCCGGGCAGCCGATGGAGGCAATCAAGCTGCTGGACAAAGGAATCCGTGCCAATCCAGGCGAATGGCGGTTGTATTTTGAAAAAGGATTTGCCTACTACATTTATCTGAGCAATTTTAAAACTGCTGGGGAAGTATGGTTGTCCGCCAGCAGGCTGTCCGGCGCCCCTCCCTGGATGGAAAGCCTGGCTGCCGCATCTCTTTCCAAAGGCGGAGCAATGGATGTCGCGGCCTATTTGTGGCAGCGCCAGTACAAGGAGTCACCCCGCGCGGAAGTCAGGGAGAATGCCGGGAATTACCTGGTCAGCCTCCAGGTTGCGAAAGATCTCTGGACGCTGGAAATTTTGGCGGAAAAATTCAGGGCGAAAAATGATTCCTGGCCCGGCAGCATCAGGGAGCTTCTTCCAACTCAAGGACGATACAACAGCGCGGATCCGCTCGGCACGCCCTACCTGTACGATCCGCAGACCGGCACATTCAAGTTAAACCCTGAAAGCAAGGTCCGGTATCTGAAAATCCCCGATAGTTACAAACAGGAATTCCGCTTAATGTTTAACGAATAAAAGGGCCGCGGAATACGCGGGGTACGCGGATAAATAAATTGTGATATCCGCGTCGTTGGCGTATTCCGGGTTCAGCTTTTAGGCTGCGCGTAAATGAGACGCTACAGTCCATTGACGATTTTCCCAAACGCGGCAATTGGTCCAAACGTATGTTTCTAATCGTCAATCTAAAATCGTAAATGCAGTTATTCGGCGAGGGTGACTCTGTCGCGTCCCGCATTCTTGCTGCGGTACATGGCTTTATCGGCGGCTTCAATGAGGGCACCGGAAGTCCGTCCATGATCCGGGAACACCGCGACTCCCATGGAAGCAGCGATGCGTCCCAGCGGATGCCCGCGATACTGCAGATTGATTCTCTGGACGGCTTCTCTAAAAAATTCGGCGCGCTGGCGTGTGACCGCTCCGGTTCCTTCCGGCAGAATCAGGGTAAACTCTTCGCCTCCGTAGCGGCAGGCGATGTCCTCGCCCCGTATGTTGCTTTTCAGCAGCACGCCCAGTTCCTTCAACAGCAGGTCGCCCGCCTCATGCCCGAACGTATCGTTGAAGTACTTGAAATTATCCAGGTCCATCATGATCATCCCGAGGGGCCTCTGGTTGCGGGCGGCCCGGCGAATCTCCAGTTCCAGCGCTTCCTCCATGAACCTGCGATTGAACAGGCCGGTCAAAGGATCGCGGATCGACTGGCTGCGAAGCGTCTCGTGGAGTCTCAGGTTGGACAGCGCCATTGCGATATGTTCAGACATTGTTTCGGCAAGGCGCTGCTTGGTTTCCGTCATCTTTACGTTTTCCGGCTGCATGAGGTGAAGCACTCCAAGAGCTTCGCTTTGCGCCATCATCGGAATGCACAGATAGCCGTCGGGCAGAGGCTGGTGAATATGCTTGCAGGTCAGACCGGAGCCGGGATGCTCGACCCAGTGAGTCCGGCCTCTTCGCAGCGCCCAGCATTCCTGCGGGGAGAAGGCGCGTTCTGCAAGCGCGGCGTCCCCCCACACTGCCGCGGCTTCGACCGTGTTGCGGGATGGGGCGATAATGTAAAGCGCGCCAACCCTTACGGGGAAGATCTGCTGGGCCACCTGGACAATGACGTTGTACGCTTCCTCGGTTGTGAGGCAGGCGCGGAGGATGTCTCCCATGTCATTGAGCAGCGACATTTCACGAGTCCGCTGTTCGAGTTCATTCACCCAGGCTTCAAGCTTCTGATTCGCCTCGTGCAGCGCGGCTTCGGTCTTTTTTCTCTTGGTGATATCGCGGGCTATGCCCTGGACTGCGACCGCTTTCCCTGCGCGGAAAATAGGCCTGGTGCTGATGCCAAGGGCAATGCGGCTTCCATCTTTCGCGAATATCTCCAGTTCGCAATTGAGCGGACTCTCGCCCGCAATCTGCGGGTCGATCATTCGTTGGCCCTGCAGCTGATACTCGGGCGCGATCATGTCGGTGAATTTCATCTGAAGTGCTTCAGTCCGGGTGTACCCGGCAATCCGCTCGACTGCCCTGTTGATCGAAATAAAATTTCCATTGAAGCTGTGCGTGTAGATGATGTCGGTGGCGTTTTCAAACAGCTCGCGATACCCCTCTTCGCCGTCCCTGTCCCCGGAATCCATTACGCGAATGTTTTGCCAGGCCGCCTCCCGGTAATTCCGGATCAGCTCTGCAAGGGCGGGCTCGTCCCGGACCAGCGCTTGAAAATTCTCCTGCACAATGCGGTGATCCTCGTAAGAAATTTCCGGATGCGATTCCACCCACAGGTGGGAGAACTTGATGCCGGCCAGCAGCGCTGAAACAAATGTATAGTTTACGGGTCCAAAAAGCTGTTTCAATTCCGCCGTGCATCGCTCCAACTCCGGCCTTTCAAGGAACACCGCGCTGCAACAAGTGATCAGGCTTGTTTGAAGCAGTGAATTTCCATTCGGCCATGAATCCAGCGGGTGAGGCGCTTCGGCAATTGTTTCAAGCGCTTGTTCCAGGTCGGGGGCGGAGGCAACGGGCGCTTCCATCCATTGCCGCACATCTTTGGCAGGCATCCCAAGGCGATGCAAGGCGCACGCGTGCGTTACGAAGAAATACGGGGATGCGCAGTGCCGGGCGAGCCGTGCCGCGAGCTTTTCTTTGAAAACTTCCGGCAAAGGATTGTCGTAGTAAGCCGCGAGCTGCTGTTGCCAGAGCCCTTCGAACAACTGGAGTGCTTCCTGCGCGGGCGCAAAAAAAGGAGGAAAGTATCCGAGCCGCTTTTCGATTTCAGCTTTGACATGCTCTGGACTGCGATTGCCCTGCGCGGAAGCGTCCTCGTGAGTCCAACCCGACTCGAGCCGTTTCAGGTCGCTTAGTTTCTTCCAAAGAGAATTCAGTTCAGTGCCCATCCGATGCGCCGTACCCGCCTAGTCGAAATATTTATCCGAATTGTATCATAAGAATTTGAATTTGGAGGCTTCGAGGTTGGGTGTCTTACAGATATTTCCGAAAAGACACGAAGGCGCAAAGTCTCAATCAGTTTGCCGCCACGACGCAGTCGCCGCCCATGGAGGCTCTGTTTAGCGCCGCTTCCGCGGAACGGAGAAGTGTTTCGACGGTTTGTCCATGCCCCGGAAAAGCCGCCAGTCCGAATGAAGCTGTGATATGGCCGGATCCGTTCCGGTATTTTATCTCGAGATTTCGCGCCAGGGAGCGCATGCTTTCCGCCCGTTGACGGCTTGTCTCGAAACTGCTCTGCGGCATGATCAAGACAAATGTATGTCCTGCGTACCGGCAGGCGATGTCGCCTTTCCGCACATTTGTTTGAAGAAGCATGCCGGCGTCCTTCAGAACCGATTCGCTGATTTCCATTCCGTATTTGTCATTGAGCTGCTGGAAGCGGTCGAGCGAAAGCATGATTATGCTGAGCGGATGCTGGGAACGAACCGCGCGGCGCAGTTCAAGTTCCAGAGATTCCTCCATGAAGCTGCGATTGAAAAGCCCGGTCTGCTGATCACGGATCGATTGGTTGCGCAGAGTTTCGTGCAGCTTCAGATTGGACAAAGCCATCGCGACATGTTCCGCCATTGCAGACGCCAGTTCCTGCTTGGCTTCCGGCAACGGGCCGTCCTGGGTTTGAGCAAGGTGGAGAATGCCCAAAGCTTCGCTCTGCGCCATCATCGGAACGCACAGGCAGCCACTGGGCGGCGGGGAATAGAGATGTTTGCACAACAATCCAATGCCGGCATCCCGCACCCAGTGAACCCTTCCCCGGCGCAAGGCCCAGCACTCATCGGGCGCAAATGTAAGTTCGAATTTCGAAGTGTCTCCCCATTCCGCGACTGCTTCGACGATTGTTCTCTGGGGGCTTATGATGTAAAGCGCCCCGCCCTGGGAGGGGAAGATCTCCTGGGCGATCCTAATGATGACTTCATATATTTCTTCGGTAGTGAGGCAGGCACGGAGAATGTCTCCCAGCTCGCTGAGCAGAGTCATCTCATGAGTGCGCTGCTGGAGTTCCCGGACTCTTGCCTCCAGCTCCTGGTTTGCTTTTTTAAGCGCACTTTCAGCCTTCTTTCGCTCCGTGATATCCCGCGCTATTCCCTGAACTCCAGCGGCTTTGCCCTCATGAAATATGAGACGATGGTTCGCCTCCAGGGTGAACCGGCTGGAGTCCTTGGCTATTATGTCGATTACCTGGGTAACCGGAGCGCCCTCGGCCAACTGGCGCTCAAAAGCTCTGTGCACAACCAGCTGAAATTCCGGGGCTGCCAACTGGCTGAATTTCATCTGAAGGGCTTCAGAGCGGGGATATCCGGTCACGCGCTCCGCGGCCCGGTTGAGCGCGGTGATCTTGCCTGTAAGATCGTAGGTGTAGACCATGTCGCATGCATTTTCGAAAAGCTCGCGATATTGCTCTTCACTGATGCGCTGGCGCTCTTCGGCAATCCGTCGTTCCGTGACATCGCGAATGATAGCCAATCCGCCGATTACGTTCCCCTCGTCGTAAATGTCGTGTATTGGCCCGTAATAGCCTTCGAAGTATCCTTGCTTGGCTGTCCCGGGAATCGGATAGCGCTTGTTGCGGGATATGACCTTTTCGCCCTTTAGTGCAGCCTCGAAATTGCGATCCTCACCCAGATCTTTCAGGAATGGACACGCTTCGAAAACATGCCTGCCCAGAGTGCTTTTGGAACCGATGCCGAATAAGCGCTCCATCCCCGGGTTCCATACAGTAAAGCAAAGGTCGCGGTTAAAGGCTAGAATGCCGTCCATGCTGCTGTTGATCAGCTGTTCAAGGAGCCGCTTATCCGATTGCAGGATGCTGCCGCTGCCGGCTTCGTCCGGCGTCTGCTCCGGATCCTGGGCCTGGCTTTGCTGGATCAATCCCTGGAGGCGCGCAATTTGTGCGCGGATGGATTCCAGCTCATCCGTGAAATTAGTTTTCGGATCTTCTTCCTTGTCCATTTGGAGACGCACAAGCCTTTATTTAATTGATTACTCTATGGTTATCGTAATTTAGTCCTGAAATCTTTAAAAAAAACGGGGACGCACACCCATTTCCTGGACTCTCTCCTTGACGGGAGAAATCGACTGCAATTGGAAGTGGGACTCAACAGAAAGTATCTATCAATTGTGGTTTAGGACCACACGGGCAAAAAGCTTGCAGCGGCCAAATGACAAATGACAAGTCCCACTTCCGATTGCACCCGAGGCATCCCGAAAATAGGTGTGCGTCCCCATTTGTGATATTTTAAATCTTCGACAGGAGAACGATATGAAGTATGAAGGAATGATCTACAGGCCCCCAAGCGAGGCGAACAGCCTGATCCTCCAGGTTGCCGTGGGCTGTTCCTACAACCGCTGCACCTACTGTCATTCATTCCAGGGAAAGACTTTTCGCATCAAGTCCTTTGAGGAAATCAAAGAAGATATTGATGAAGCAAGCACTTACGGTGCAATCCCGCGGGTTTTTCTGGCGGACGGTGATGCATTGGTAATACCCCAGAAAGACCTGGTCCGGATATTAATCTATTTGAAGCTGAAGATCAGGGGACTGGAAAGAGTGGGAATTTATGCGAATGCCGTTGACGTGCTCAAGAAAAGCGTTGATGAATTGAGAGAGCTTAAAGAACTGGGATTGGGAATTGTGTATCTCGGTTTGGAATCGGGCAATCCGGAAGTTCTTAGGCGGATCAGGAAGAACGCCTCAGTCGAGCAGATGATCCAGGCCGGCCGAAGAGTTAAGGAAGCCGGCATCCTGCTTTCAATAACTGTGCTTCTCGGCATCGGAGGAGTGGAATTGAGCCGGGAGCACGCCGAGGATACGGGAAAGGTTCTTTCGGAAATGGATCCCGAGTATGTGGGCGCACTCTCCCTTATCATCGTGCCCGGAACCCCCATTGAAGAAGAACTCAGGACCGGAAAGCTCGTGCTCCCTACCCCTTTTGAATTGATTAGAGAATTGGGAATCATGATAGCCAACTGCCGAGTCACAGATTGTTTCTTTGCTTCAAACCACGCTTCCAACTATCTCCCGTTGCGGGTCCGGATGCCCGCGGAGAAGGAAAAGGCGCTCGAATTGATCCGAGGAGTTCTCGAGAGAAAGGATCCTGACCTGCTAAGGCCGGAGTATATGCGCGCATTGTAATTTAGTACCAAATCCTACACACATCGGGGTCGAAGCAGTGAAAAGCCGACCCCGATACCGACCCCGACCCCGACCCCGAAAGTTTCGATATTGAAGATTAATCCATCTTGACTGGCTTCAAGGGGACATCCCAATGGGTGTCCACAATTTGATTGTAATTTAGTACCCAATCCTACACACATCGGGGTCGGGGTCGGTATCGGTATCGGGGTCGAAACAGTGTGAAAAGCCGACCCCGATACCGACCCCGACCCCGAACGTTTCGATATTGAAGATTAATCCATCTTGACTGGCTTCAAGGGGACATCCCAATGGGTGTCCACAATTTCATTGTAATTTAGTACCAAATCCTACACACATCGGGGTCGGTATCGGTATCGGTATCGGGGTCGAAACAGTGTGAAAAGCCGACCCCGATACCGACCCCGACTCCGACCCCGAGCGTTTCGATATTGAAGATTAATCCATCTTGACGGGCTTCAAGG